>CAMWQQ010000203.1 GCA_947176455.1 uncultured Odoribacter sp.
CAATTTCTTGTAATCGGGAATACAAAGCAGTTCCGGTGTCACGACACCGCTGATCTCGACCATCGCCGTCTGTGGCAACTGTTCTATGCGTTTTGCGACAACATCCCGGGCAAATTGTCCCAGTTCGCTGAAATCAATGCCCGCCTCGCGTGGCTTATCGCCCTCTTTGGGAGCCCCGCTTTTCAGCGACAGATTGAGATAAAACGCCGGAATATCGGTTACACTGGCCTTGATGACCTTCGGACGCTCCACATCCTTGGGTAGCGCCGTAACTGCACGATCCAACTTCTCGTTGACATCGATAAAAACAAGGTCAATATTGCTATTCGGTTCAAACTCCATGTAAATAGCACCCGCATCCGCCCGGGCCTCCGCGGTGATATTTTTCAATTCCGTCACCTGCGACAACTGGTTTTTCAACGGTTTCAAGAGAGTATTGTCCACCTCCCGTACTGACAAACCCGGAGCCGAGACCTGAATCGTGATTTGCGGGATATCGATGGCGGGCATGAGCGACACGGGCAGATAGCCCATCGCCACGATACTCAACACCATGATAGCGACCACGCTCATGGTAACCCCTATGGGACGTTTTAACAGCTCCTTTATCATTATTTCCGGTTATTAGGTGTCACATCCGTTCCATCCGCAAGATTCAGATTATTCGAGATAATCACGACATCATTTTCCGAGAGTGACGTTTGTTTCTTTTCACTTCCCGTAATCACATGGGAATCAATATTAGACATCACGACATCGACATACGTCCAGACGGCTTTGCCGTCCCGGTAACAAAAAATAACCTGAAAGCCATCCCGCAACACCACCGCATCCTTAGGCACCACGAAACTATCCTTGACCTCTCGTTCCAATACGATTTTGACATTCATACCCTCTATCAGATACCTGTCCGCATTACGTACCCTCGCACGGATTTTCACCTGTCCGTGGTCATCAATCAAGGGATTTATCTCGGTCACATCCCCGTAAAACGTTTTCTTGTCATTGATAAACGGGATAATCTTGACGCGTTGATTTTGTGCCACCTCCTCTATTTCCGCCTCCAAAATGCTGAACTCGACATCGAAATACGAATCGTCAATCAACGTACACAATTTATTGGCGAAACGGTCATGCACCTTGGCATCCAGATTGGCAATACGTCCGCTGAAGGGAGCGACCAGATAACAACCTTCCAGGCGCCGTTTTGCCGCCTCCAGCTGATCCACCGCATTGTCGTAACCGGACGATATTTTCATATTACGCAGAATCAACGGTGGCACCGCCGTCGTATCCACCGAGTACCCCTGTCCTATCAATTTGTCCTGCAAATCAATATTGGCCCTCTCCATCGCCCGGCGACTTTTTTCTAGTTCCACCAGTGCCTCTTTGTTATCAAGAGCCGCCAATACCGCCCCCTTCTTCACATATCCACCGTTTATCCCGTTTATCTCGGTAATCACTCCGGAGCCGGCAAACCCGAGATCACTTTTACAAACCGCACGCAACTTCCCGTTACACACGATTTGTTTCTGAAAAACACGTTTTTTCAACACCAGCGTATCCACCATGACCAATTGACGTTGTTTCTCACTCTTACCGACCTCCCCGGTCTCTTTCTTTTTTTCACCACCGCAAGCGAGCGTTCCCAACACGACAACACCCAACAACAGACTTCCATACAGATTCATTTTCGCCATCATTAATATTTTTACAAGTAACTATTTTTCCACCACCTTGTCAAATTCAGCGCTGATATCTTTTTGAGATATAAAATCATACAAAGACAACTTGCGCAACTCGAAATAAGCGTTCCAGAACGTGCGCAATTGATTGACATATTGCTCGCTGGCATTGTCCAGTTCCTTTTGAGCCGTGTTCAGCTCCGTTACGGTGATTCCCACGGTCTGAAAACGCTGCTTGGTGATAGCATAACGCTCCCTGGCAATCTCCAACGCCTTGATAGATATATTGCATTGTGCCGCCTGATTGTTGAACTGCATCACCTTAATCCGGATATCCTGCTGAAACTTTATCTCCTCCTGTTCCAATTCCGTCTGTGCCAGACGAGCCTCCGCTTCAGCCATCTTGACGCGCCCGCGACTCATTCCCCAGTCGTAAATAGGCAGGGTTATCGACAAACCGACCACCTCGCGATCTTTCAAAAAACCATAGACCCCTTTCAGCTCATCCCCCGTCTGCGAAAATCCCAGATTGGCCCTCAGCTCCATCTGGATTCCCCGATTAGCCTTTGCCTGCGCCACGCTCTTCTGCGAATTGAGCTCCTTTAGCCTAAGCGCAATACTATGCGAGGAGTTCTGCAATGCCTTGTCCAAAACAAAATCATACGTCATTGACACCGGAACAATCGCCGGTGGCAACAATTCCAAAAAAGCCCTTTCCGACACCCCCAGGTACGACTTTAAATTAAAGAGAGCCACCTCCAAGTCGATTTTGCTGTTGCTTACCGCCAACTCCGCATTCATCAACGACAATTCCAACTGCAACAACTCACTTTTGGTAACCGTACCAATCTCATAGCGTTGCTGGGCTATCTCATACATGCTACGGGTATCTTTCAAATTTTCCTCGCTTTTCCGGAAACTCGTCTGGGCCGACAATACGGAGAAAAAATAGGAGGTCGTCTGAATGGTTATGTCTTCCAGAGACTCCAAATACTGCTTCTTAGCCTTCTCATATTGCAACGGTTCCGTCTTCTTCTGCCATTTCAGCGTGTTGAAAGAACGCAACGGCTGGGTATAGTTAATCGTCACCGGATTTGAATTATAAATTTGTGAACCATAAGAAAACTGATCCAACCGGGCAAGTGACGTGTTAAGGGAAACGTTACCTCCCGTAAGTGCAATCTTCTGGTTGATATAAATCGAGAAGTCATTGTTCAACGTATTATTAGCCACGTAACTGATGCGCCCCGTCTCCGGATCACGCACATCCACCAGCGAACGGTTATAATTACCCAGATTACCGCTTAAATTCAGCGAGGGCAACAATTGCGCCTTATAGGAACGAAAACTCCAATACTGCGACATGAAAGTGAGTTGCACCATCTGCGCCCGAGGAGAATGGGAATGAGCAATCCGAATCGCCTCTTCCAAGGTCATTTTCCCCATGACCAGATTCTGCCCCATGGCAGAACAACAGACTAACCACCCAACGGATAATAATATTAATTTCTTTTTCATTCGATATATTTGTTATCAATTGTCATTTCAAGGTTCCACTCCCAACATTTTCCTGATTTCAAATTTCATCTCATCCACTGCAAGGGAAGACACTTTGGGACGTTTCCCCAGTAAAATGCGACCATAATAATTCATCATCGTCGTGTCTCCCCGCTCCGCCTCCAATTTGGTCAGCAAATAGAGCGGATAAATGCGATTCGGGCACGCGTAATAAGCCCGCAGGTAAGCCTCCTTTCCTCGCTCATACTCCTTTAACGCAAGGTAATTGTTCCCCATTATATTCCAGAACATAGGATCTGCACTATGCCTGGTTCCCTGTTTCAGGATGACATTACTCTCCTGGTATCGCCCCACCTTATGAAGTGAGTGCCCGTATTCAAACAGAAATTTAAAATCGTTCTTCAAGACAGGGTAAAGCCCCCCGTATTCCTCGACAATACCCTGATAATGCTTCCCCGTGTAATAAACAGCGTTATTTTTCCACTCCCGATACGCTTCCCGGTGCCCATACTCCCGGAAGTCGAAAAACAAAGCCGCTCCTCCCATCATCCCGAACAGCAAAACATTCGCACAACGTGCCGTCTCAATCTTCCGGTCTGGCAACTGCGCCACGACAAAAAGAAACAATATGGCAATAGACGGAATATAAAACGTGTATGAAAAAAGCGAGGCGACAAGCAATGATACCGCGACACAACCGTAAGCCGTCAATCGTCGCAATTTAAGGAAGAGTACCATTGCCACCAATATCCCTCCCGTTGCCCCCAGCAACAAAAACAAAGCGAGCGGTTCATTAAACGCCGACTCCACTACTCCCGCCAACTCCGAATGGCGATTATCTTGTTCCAAGGCATTTCCTGCCATAAAATAATCATGTTG
>CAMWQQ010000204.1 GCA_947176455.1 uncultured Odoribacter sp.
GGATATATATATGTAAAAGTTAGAGTCTGTTTAAAACAATTTTGTTAAATATAAAGATTTACATTTTCATATTAATATAAACACTCTATCTTGTCCTTATATTTCCCAAACGCTTAAACAGACTCTTGATAAAACTATACTTTAAACATGACTGCAAGAGTTGCAACTATGACTATGCTTAGAACCGTTACAATTCGGGCCGGTATAACTACTCGCAGAATATTTGCCTGTAGAATTCCCATAGTTATCAAAACAACCGAAATGCATTGTACAATATCCAGAAGCACTTTCTCCACTTGTTAACGCCTCAATATTTACCTGCATGAAGCGCTCTGCATCAGACATAGTTATTTTTTCATGAGCGGTATACCCAACATATCCCATTGCACAGAACAATACTGATGCAAATAAAATTTTTACTTTTTTCATATTTTTTCTTGTTTTTATAACCAAAAGACTTTTCTTTTCGTTATTATTGTACATTGTCTGTGTAGTCCTTTCTATTCGACTTGATTCAAAACCTTGTTTTGATAAAGCCACGGATGGAAGGGCTACTTTTTTCATCCGTTCCATTGGATTAATTTCTACTCCCTATTCTATTTTTCGACTTTTTATCAATTATATTCCTTACAAAAGAAATGATAGCTACACACACTTATTTTCATCTTACCATTTTAAAGATATAGGATTATTTTCTAAAATAGCAAGATGTCATCTTCCATTTTCTACCATTTACATAGAGGTTGTTTGATTACAATTAATGGATTAGTATATAACAATAAAGGAAGAATCCATTCGGGGAATACAATAAAAAAAAGAGCATCGGGAAGGTGATCATGTAGACTTGGACAACGCTGAAAAACCTTTCCCTCTGCCCTTTGTAATTTCTTTTGGTGTTGCAAATGTAGGCAGACTTTGGGAACAAAAGAAAGATTCAACATTCTATAATCTACCACAATTATTGAGTCACGTGTCACCCCTCCCCGTGTCCATCAGTATTCTTCTCTCAGCTTCAACCAATATCCTCTTCCTTTATCGGTTTGAATCGTGACATCTTTTGCATCCTTCAACAAGTGTTTTACTTGACTGATTGCTTTGTTCAATTGCGCTTCCAGATTTACTTGCGTGCTTCCCCACCCCGCTTCCAGAAGAAGGTTCCTGGGTGTCAATCGGTTCGCATTGTTGCATAATGCCTGCAAGATTTTACCGGGAATGGTGGAGGATAAACTGGTGATTTTTCCCTGATTGTTTAATTCCAAAGAACACGAATCAAAAGTCACATCCTTTGCCAAATGATAAATGTGATTCTCTTTGGGTTTATACATCTGTTTGATGACATAGACAAGAAAGGAAGGGTCGTAATCTTTTATCAGGCGGAATTGGAAATTGAACCTCACCCTTTTCTTGAGTTCTTTTTCGGACACCAATGAACTATACAAGATAAGTGGCGTATGCAGGTCAATGCTTTGAATGAACTGAATCACTTCCAAACCGTTGTATTCGGGCATATCGATATCCAGGACAACCACATCGGGAGAGGTTTGTTGAAATTTCTCCCACGCCTCTTTGCCGTCCTGCGCTTCTATGACTTCCCATCCTTCATCCGCCAAAGCTTTGCCAACCTTCTGTCTTATCACAAAATCGTCATCCGCAAACAATACCTTTAATGTTTCCGCACTTATATCCATTATAAATAGCATTAATTATTTTAAAGATATGATTTTTTCTTTTTTTCCAAAAATTACACGTTTTATTATATAAAACATTGGCAACATGTAAAATAATTTACATTGTTGCCAATGCGCTCTTACATACTTCTCTCAATAATTTATATACTTGCGCTTCCCAGCAACACGATAACGACAATCAGCAATATTTGTACCTTTTTCATACTTTCAAAGGTTGAGCGTGATGATTTCCGATTGTCCCTGTTCATGCGACAAGGCGTAAATGGCATCCGATTCTTTGTCATAAGTAATGGAAGAGCAACTATTGGACAAATGATAAGTCCGAACGTGCGTGCCGTTCCAATCGAATACGAGGATGGTACGTCCTTTATCCACATCGCCTCGATAGGTCTTGTATGTACGCCCGGAATAGAGGGCATAAATATAGTCTTCCGAAACGGTCAGGTCACAGAAACCGAACAAGTTGTTACGTGTGTAGGCTACCGGCTGCCACATCCTGCCACCTCGCGGACGTTTGGAGAAAACCACTCCCGGACGATTCAAGTGTATCTCATTAAAACGATGCAAGCAATCACCGTTTATGTCGCAAAGGTCCAAACAACCGTATTGCATATTGGCACACGCCAAGCGGTGACCGGAGGGGTGGCTTGCCAAGCAATTGCTGGCATAGAAAATACTTTTCAACGTATCATTCGGAATGGCGTCGGCGCATTCGGGGTAGTCGACGCTATAATTATCTGCGCCATCTTCCGGATTGGTCGTGCAATAGCGTCCCGCCGTATAGATACCGGTAGATATGATTCGGTCATTTATCCGAATGGCCCCCAACGGCGTTTTGTTTCCGGCAGTCAAATCGGTAATAATCGGCTGGTAGTTATCAGCAAAGCATTGTGACAAATCTATCTCCACCAAACGCCCCAGAGCGAAATCCAGAGAGGAGACAACGGAGCCGTTCAAATGCAGGTTCAGGAAAGAAATTCCTTCGCCTTCGCCACTACCAGCGGACACAAAACGGCGAATGGCACCGGTGAAGTGGTTATAGACCGCAAAACGGTATTTGCCATACGGGGTCAGAATGAGGTATAGGGAATCTTTCCGCACGATTTTGGTGGGACGGACGATGCCCAACTCTGTCAGATTTACATTCTCCGTATTGGCAAAGGACAATTCACTTGCCCGTGTCCGAACCAGAGGAGAAACTTCTTCGATAATTTCCGGCTCTGCCTGGCAGGCGGCGAAGAAAAGGGCGATGAAAAGGTAATGTATCTTTTTCACTGTTGATTCTGCATTAATCCCTGATGTGGAGCTAGAACTCCATTCTTATCTGTTCCTATACAAATATATCCTGATTCGATACATTGCGGTTTGTTTCCGGATGCTTCCGTTTCAGCCAAAGCTTCGATGTTGCTGAAAATCAAATGCCACTCTTCCGAATTTTCGGAAACAGACCAATTGCCACATATCACTCCCAATAAGACAACAACACTTCCGATTAAAATCAATCTTTTTTTCCTTTTCATATTTAAAGAAGTTTTGTATATTTGTTACAAACATAGAGAAGAAATATATCTTCGTTACGAGAATGAATGTTCCATTTTCTACCATCAAAAGAAAAAGTATGAAAATTATAGGAAGTATTTCCATTGTTTTATTAATAGTAATAATATTAATTCAAGCATTCTGGTTAAGTCGGAGTAGACGTATGAAACTGGATGAATTTCAGAAAAGCGTTTCTTTTGTTTGGAGTGAAGCCGTTAAGGACTTTCTATTTAAAGAATCTTTACGTCCTAGAATTAACTTTACTTGCGGCATGAAAGATGAATACCTCTTCACCTGGAAAGATAAAAGCGAGCCTCTCTCTTCACCGCAAGAATTCTATCTTATGATGCAACGGGTATTGTATGACCATTTGTATGAAAATCAATTATTGGACCTGCAACACTTGGATTCCATTTACCGAACCCGCTTGTGGAAAAAGGAGAAGATTTCGGCTGTTCCAACGCTATATGTGAAAAACGAGGCAGATGAAATCATTCTCTCAAAGGGAAACCAATTACCGTCTGGAAACGTTGTTACCGAACCAGTGGAAGTCGGTTACGAATGCAAGCATACAGTTTATGCCGTTCTGCCCAAACCATCTTTCTTTCACGATATGTTTCGGATATTGACTTTGGAAGCGATTTTCTTAATGGCGGTCATCGGTTCCTTGGTCTGGCAATTGCGAATAACAAGAAACAAGTTGCAAACGGCAAAAGTACAGGCAATGGGCGTCACTCATCTGGAACACGAATTGCGGAAACCTTTGCTCGTACTCACCAGCCTGGCTCACGACAAGATGCTGAAAGACAAGTCGGACGAAGAAGGAATTTGGGAATTGATG
>CAMWQQ010000205.1 GCA_947176455.1 uncultured Odoribacter sp.
GATTACAAGCCTTTGAGCCGGAGACCGCGTGTTTTCCGTCAGGACGAACAAGCGGGAGGAGAGGATAGAGGTGAAAGGCGGACGGAGAGAAGAGAATACGGAGGATATGCCAACCGAAGAGAAAATTTCCGGAGACGGGAGGACTTTTCCAAGGAGTCGAAGGAGGAACTTCGGGAGAAACATTATAGCAAAAAGAAGATTTTGGCGCACCGCTTGAAAAATGAGGATGAAAATGCGGAATTGCGTTTGAATCGCTACATATCCATGGGGGGCGTATGTTCCCGTCGGGATGCCGATGAGTTGATTGTGGCAGGACGTGTCAAGGTAAACGGTGTCGTGATGCAGGTAGTGGGTCAGAAGGTACGCCGTTCGGACACGGTGGAAGTGGACGATGTGCGGATTATCCCCGAAAGGAAAGTGTATCTGGTTTTGAACAAGCCCAAGGATTATGTGACGACGCTTGAAGACCCGCTGGAACGGAAAACGGTGATGTCGCTGGTGGAGGATGCCTGCAAGGAACGCATTTATCCGGTGGGGCGTTTGGACAGGCAGACGACGGGCGTGTTGCTGTTTACCAACGATGGTGATTTTGCGAAAAAATTGACGCATCCGAAGTACGAACAGAAGAAGATATACCATGTATTCCTTGACAAACCGCTGGAGGAAAAAGATTTGGAGGCGATTTCTTCCGGTATCGACCTGGAGGACGGATTTATCAAGGCGGATGAAATCGAATATGTATCTACGGATGCCATGGAAGTGGGGATTGAGATACATTCCGGAAAGAACCGGATTGTCCGGAGGATATTCGAGCATCTGGGGTACCAGATCATCAAATTGGACCGGGTGTATTTTGCCGGGATTACGAAAAAGAACATTCCGCGCGGGAAGTGGCGTTTTCTGACTCAGCGGGAAGTCAGTATGCTGAAGGCATATTGAGTCGGATTTGGTGCTGTTCTGATGTTTGGAGGTGAGGGGTGGCTGAATTGCTTGCGTACGTGGATTCGGGTTTATGTAAGTGGTCGGAAGAAGGTGAAATTTGGCAAAAGATACGGATTTGTGGTGAGTTTTTATTTATTTTGCCAAGTCTGATACGAATTGAACCGGAGTGATAATTTTAATGTTATGGGAGTGAAAAGATTATTTTTACTTGTATTTTTTACGAATATACTGACGATCGCTTTTGCTCAGGTCAGCGACGAACAGGTGGTCAATATGTTGATGAACGCTCGTCAGCAGGGAATGGAGCAGCAGGAGATGTTGCTGATGCTTGCCCAAAAGGGAGTGACGAAGGAGCAATTGATGCGTATCAAGGATAGTTACGGAAAGGATTTGCAGACCACCCGGCAGGCTTCGTCTACGACGGATCGCATGAGAACCGAGTATCCCGAGGATGCCAAGAAACCGGGGACAAATCGGGACGATAAAAATGATAAAACGAGCAAAAAGAACCAGACCAACCAAACACCCCCAATCGCTCCGAACAGTTTCTATATGATGCAGGGGGGAATGGATGGTGAAGAGCCTACCTTTCTGGATTCTCTGTTCGTGGCAATGAATCCCATGGGACAGGAGGAAGAAAAAAAGCCACAGATATTCGGACATAATATTTTTAATAACGAGTTGCTGACGTTTGAGCCGAATCTGAATATTGCCACTCCTGAGAATTACATTCTGGGTCCTGGAGACGAGGTGATTGTCGATATCTGGGGGGATGCGGAACAAACTTTCCGGCAACGGATTTCTCCAGACGGTTCCATTACGGATACCAAAATCGGACCGATTTACTTGAGTGGTTTGTCTATCAAGGAGGCGAATGCCCGTCTGAAAAATGCTTTTTCCCGTATTTATGCGACAATGGAAGGAGCCAATCCGACCACTTTTATGACTTTGTCGTTAGGGGAAATCCGGAGCATTCGGGTGAATGTCATGGGAGAAGTGGAGATGCCGGGAACTTATACGTTGCCTTCGCTGGCTTCGCTTTTTCATGCGGTGTATAGTGCCGGAGGTGTGAACGACATCGGTTCGTTGAGAAGCGTGAAAATCAACCGTGGCGGGAAAGAGTTGGCGCAGGCGGATATCTACGAGTATTTGTTGAAGGGGCGGAACGATATGGATATCCATTTGCAGGACGGGGATGTGATTGTCGTGCCTCCGTATCAGAACCTGGTGACCTTGGAAGGCAGGGTAAAGCGGCCTTTGATTTATGAGATGAAAGACAACGAGGATGTTAAATCGTTGTTGGATTATGCCGGCGGTTTCACTGGAGATGCCTATAAAAAGGCGGTGAGGGTGGTTCGTAAGAGTGGTCGGGAATATCAGGTATATAATGTGGAAGATGCCGATTTTGTCCAGTTCAATTTGACCGACGGCGATGTGGTGACGGTGGATTCCATTATCGACCGTTTTGAAAACCGGATTGAGATTCGTGGAGCGGTTTATCGGGAGGGGTTATACGACTTAGGGGGTGTTACGACGGTCAAACAGTTGATTGAAAAGGCGGAAGGCGTACGCGGGGATGCCTTTTTGAATCGGGCGGTGATGTATCGGGAGAAACCGGACAGAACCCTGGAGGTTGTTGCCGTGGATGTCAGGGGAATATTGAACGGTCAGGCGGAAGACATTGCGTTACGGAATAATGATGAATTGTATATCCCGTCCATCTTTGACCTGAAGGAAGAGTATACGATCAAGATAGACGGTGCGGTTGGATTTCCGGGAACTTATCGGTTTGCCGAGGGCATGAGCATTGAGGATTTGATTATCCAGGCGGGAGGATTAAAAGAGTCCGCTTCGGAGGTTAGAATTGATGTTTCACGCCGTATAAAAGACCCTAAGAGTACTCAGGAAAGCAAGGTATTGGCTGAAAATTACACGTTGACATTGAAAGAAGGTATGAGCGTGGATGGTCTTCAATCGCTTACCTTGCAGCCTTTTGACGAGGTTTTTGTAAGGTCGTCGCCGGGGTATCAGGAACAGCAGCGTGTCCGAGTTGTCGGCGAGGTCTTGTTCGGGGGAGATTATGTGTTGGCGAAAAAAGGCGAACGTTTGTCCGATTTGGTGAAAAGAGCCGGCGGATTAACGCCGGATGCTTATCCGGAAAGTGCCCGGTTGTCTCGTAAAATGAGTGATGATGAGCGAGGACGCGTGGAAACTTTGTTGAAACTTTCTCAGAATCTGGCCAGCAAGGATTCCGTTGATGTGAATCAGTTGAGTATCGGTGATGAGTATTATGTCGGCATTCATCTTGCTGAAGCGTTGAAGAATCCGGGGTCTGAATATGACGTGATGTTGATGGAGGGGGATGTACTGACCATTCCGCAATATACGGAAACCGTGAAAATTAGTGGTGCGGTGATGTATCCGAATACGGTTGTATACAAGAATGGCGCCGATTTGAAATATTATATAGAACAGGGTGGCGGATTTGCCGAACGTGCCCGGAAAAAGAAGGTGTTTATCGTTTATATGAACGGTACGGTTTCCCAATCCAAGACTTTTGCAAAGGCAAAGGCTGCTCCTGGATGTGAAATCATTGTACCGATAAAACCGACGAGAAAGGGAGTGGGATTGGCTGAAATCATGAGCATCGCCTCTTCTACGACTTCAATGGCGGCTGTCGTAACTTCAATTCTTAACACTGTGAAAAAATAATGGCTATGACTGTGGAGCGGGTAAAGGAACAGGATGAAAATGAGATTGACTTGATAGAAGTGATTCAAAAACTTTGGAGTAAGCGTAAGTTTATATTCAAAGTGACGTTGATATTTGCTTGTTTGGGTATCTTGGTTGCCTTGTTCAGCGCAAAAGAATATCAGGCGGGTTGTACAATTGTTCCCCAGTCTGGAAGCAAAAATCTTTCTTCCGGATTGGGCGGATTGGCGGCAATGGCAGGAATCAACCTGGGCAATATGGAGGAGGAGGAAGTGCTGTCGCCGAAGATTTATCCGAAGGTGCTTGCCAGTGTGCCTTTTCAGAAGGAGTTGATGAGAACTCGGATAAAATTTGAGGATTATGAGCAGCCTGTCAGTCTGATTGATTATTATACGAACGATG
>CAMWQQ010000206.1 GCA_947176455.1 uncultured Odoribacter sp.
AACCGTTGTTCTGCAATTTCCGCTGGAACTCGTTCACCTCCTGGTCCAAAGACTTTGCCTTCACATTCAATTCAGTTCTTCGCTCTTCCTGCTTCTTCAAAAATGCTTCATTCAGTTCAATAGCAAGCAGATACTGATTCATCAACGTATCCGTATTGATATATACAATCCTCGCCGTTCCGGCAACGGGAGCAGAAACCGGATGATTGCCTGAAGTTCCTGAAGTACGCTGTTGCGTACATCCGGTAAGAGAAATTGCCAATATGGCAACCCCTGATACGACCCTCAATACGAAAGAAAATTTCTTCATAAATAAAAAACTTCGTTAATACTGATAAAACGCTCTGACCGTCCTCCTTCAACCGAAAATGTCTATTTCAAGACCTCGGCAATGCAAAGATATATTTATATTCAGTTAATTATCCGCTTTTTTCCTTTTTTCTATATAATAAATCTTCTTTAACACATCTACCTCTTCCGGATTCAACCACTCTTTTTTCTCCCCCAATTTCTTTCTCAGTTTCAGCAGGCGGGCAGCGTCCAGCGACTGCGTTCCGACCCCGAAACGGGCATCCACATGCCCTTTCATCTCTATCGAACGGGCATAATTGTCAAGCATCATCCGCTGGTTCATCCTCGCATCCATTTCCTTCACCGGCGCAAAAGCCTGTTGCAATATCCCGGACATATTGTTTCGGAGGGCAATCATATTCTGTCGCCAAGCATCCTGCCCTCTCCTGACAATCACCACTTCCGGCAACAACAAGGTATCCGGTGACATAAAAACCCCCAGAATGTATTCCCGTTCATACAATGAATCTGGAACCACGACCACGCAGGACCGAAAACCGACATGAGTAAATGTGACGGAGTCACCGCGCCGCATACCCAAACGGAAGAAACCCTCCGCATCCGCGACACACCCTCCTTCTCCATAACGGCAATGCACATCCGCCAATCCTTCGTTAGTCGAGGTGTTGATGACAATGCCTGAAAAAACGATGCTATCAGATGCCGTGATGACCTGACCGCGTCCCGACAGGACAAAAAGGAAAAGCCCGAGAACGACAAGACTAATTTTTACCATTCTCATGGGCAATCTCAGTATGCTGCAAGATGTTCAAAAGCAACTCACGGGCACGGAACAACTGCGCTTTCACCGTTCCCAAGGGTATCGCCAACGTCTCGGCAATCTCCTCGTAAGAATATTCTTCAAAATAACGCAACTCAATCAACCGACGATACCTGCCTTTCAGCAAAGCAACCTTCTCCCGCATAAAAACAGCCCGCTGTTGCCGGATCGCCTCTTCGTCCGGAGTCAACACATCCGCCGGAATGCTGTAGATATACCCTCTGTCCTCCGGATTGATATCCGCCGTATCCAAAGAAACAGTTTGCGCCTTCCTTTTCCGGATGAAATCAATCGTATTGTTGGAAGCAATTTTAAACAGCCAAGTGCTGAAAGCAAACTGGGGAGAATAATAACTCAAACTGGCAAAAGCCTTCTCGAATGCCTCAAACATCAAATCCTCGGCATCCGTCCGGTTATTTACCATTTTCAGAATCATGAAATACACCGAATCCTTATACCTCTTGAAAAGCTCCCCATAAGCCTTCTCATCTCCGGCTATCGCCTTGCGCACAATCTTGTAATCATACAATGCTTTCTCAGACAAGTTGTTAGTCATCTCCATTTCTTCCCGGTGAATATTGAACAAATACTATAATATCCCTTGTAAACGAATCCAAATACGTTTACGGTCAACGAAGTTAAGAATAATTTCTTTAGACCGAGATGTTTTAAGCAAATATTTGTCACAATCACGTCTGTTAAAAATGTTAATAGAACTGGAATTACAAAATATTTATGCAATACATTGAAAATAACAAAATAAAAGAGCAGGACATACAGCAACGTTTCGATGACAAAATCGACATGGCTCAAAGCCAAGGCACTTCCGGGCCATCTTCTTTTGGTCGTATAATAATAAGAACAATCGTCCTTCCAAGCCTCCCGTCCATCATCGGCAATCACGATACGCGCCTCCTTGTCCTTGACCACTTTCACCGCACCTTCGGAAGCCAGAACCTTGACCATCTCCGATTCATACCCGATAAACTCTTGCGTATTGCCGGAAAACCCTCTCTTCTCAAGATAATATTTCTTGCGGTAGCCCATATTATAGGCGTTCCCCATAACACAAGTTCCGCCATGCACCATAAACAAAGTCTCCCAAAAACGCAGGAAATGGAAATAACGCCTAACGGCATTCCCCTTCATTTCCGGATAATTGGCATACCCCAGCACCACAGCGGTATCCTTGCCGAAATAAGACTGCATGGACTGAATCCAGTGCTTGCTTTCCGGCTTGCCGTCGATTTCCGCAAACAACAAAACATCATGGGTTGCCGCCAACACACCAATGTGTATGGCAATCTTTTTGGTTCGACGGAATTTGGTGCCCGGAAAGATACGGGTCGTTTTCAAATGCGGGTACACTTTCTGGAAATCAGCCAGCACATCCTGCGTCTCGTCCTCCGAACATTCATCCACGATAATCACCTCATACGAGGGATAATCCTGCTCCAGATAGGCGGGCAGGTTCTCTTTGAGCAGTTCCGCCTTGTTGGAACAAGTAATGATTACGGAAACCCCCTCCTTATTTTTTTCCCGCTCCGGTTTTCTCACCAACAGGACGCATCGATAAATCAAAAGAACCACATGAGCAACAAAAAAAACGCTCCCCAATATCAAAAAAAACTTGTCACTACCCAGACCATCCCAGAATCCTGTAAAACTATTCATATCAAAATCAAAAATTTATACCCTCAATCAAACGGCTTTATCCCCTCATAATCTGCCATTTCCCCAAAAAACAGACAAATATAGTCACTTATTGACTATTTTTTTTGCATTTCAGGATATATTTTATCAATTTTACCAAGGTATGACACACTACTAAATAGTACCTGTTTTAACTAACATTAATTTCAACACTATGAGTCAAAAACCGAAAGGAATCATTGGGATTTTAACCGGCGGCGGAGATGTCCCCGGCTTGAATCCGGCAATCAGAGCAGTAACTATCCGCGCCTTGAGAGAAGGCTACAAGGTCATCGGCATCCGGCGAGGCTGGAAAGGATTGGTCGATGTCATCCGAGACAAAAAAGCGGACAACTCCTGCAACTATTTTGAACTGACTGAAGAAATCGTAAACAAAGCCGGACGGACAGGTGGTACGTTCCTGCACTCTTCCCGGACTCGTGCCTCTCACGTGCCCAAGTCAGCAGTGCCGGAACACTTGAAAGACAAATATACGGACGACATCAACGACCTCACACCAGAGGTACTGAAGAACCTGGAATTCATCGGAATCGACTACCTGATTCCCATTGGCGGAGATGACACGCTGAGCTACGCTGTCCGCTTGAGCCAGGAAGGTGTCAAAGTCGTGGCAATCCCCAAGACCATGGACAACGACGTTCCCGGAACGGACTATTGCATCGGATTCAGCACCTGCATCACCCGTACCATCGAACTGACCCACGACCTGCGTACCTGCGCCGGCTCACACGAACGTCTGCTGGTGCTTGAGGTATTCGGACGCTACGCCGGATTCTCCGCAATGCTACCGACCTTGGCAGGAGCTGCAAACCGTTGCGTTATCCCGGAATACCAATTCGACATCGAACATCTGGCGGAACTGCTTTGCCAGGACCGTTACACCAACCCGAGTAAATATTCAGTAGTGCTGGTTTCCGAAGGTGCCAGCTACCGGGGCGGACAAATGATGTTCCAGAGTGAGGAAACCGATATGTTCGGCCACAAGAAACTGGGTGGCATCGGAGATTACGTTTCCAACGAACTGAAAAACCTTTCTCCTCAGTTCAACCACGGCGAAACCATCAATGTCATCAACCAGAAACTGGGATATATGGTGAGATGCGGTAACCCCGACGCCATGGACTCCATCGTGCCCATGGCATACGG
>CAMWQQ010000207.1 GCA_947176455.1 uncultured Odoribacter sp.
CCATTCTGTTTGCGAACCGGGAACTAATAGATTATCCGCAATGTCTCCTGCGACTTGCCCGATTCAGAGGAACGGATAAAATGGAATTTCTGGATAACCAGCGTGTACAAGGCAACCTGTTTAAATTGCTGGATGCGGCAATGGCTTTCTTGTTCAAGCACCTTTCTCTGTCCTGCAAGATAGAAGGATTGGAACGCGAAGAACAGTTAACCATTCCTTACAAGGCACTCAGAGAAGGGGTTTTAAATAGTCTTACCCATAGATCATACAGAGAAGCAAGCGGTTCGGTGGGCATAGCCATTTATGACGACCGTGTGGAAATAGAAAATACCGGCGCTTTCCCCCCTAATTGGGATTTGAAGAAAATGAGGACAGAGCACGAGTCAAAGCCACCAAACCCGTTATTGGCCAATGTCCTGTATAAACGGAAAATGTTAGAGAATTGGGGACGCGGTATCGGATTGATTATTTCGGAATGCAATAAGGCGAAGTTACCTGAGCCAGAATACAAAACAGATGCAGACAGTGTAAGGCTCATATTCCGGCACAATGCGATGTACCGATCAAGTACCGACCAAGCACCGATCAAGTACCGATCAAGTTCTTGCTTTAGCAAAAACACTTGAAAACAAGGAACTTTCCGTGAAAGAAATGATGGAAGAATTAGAAATGAATCACCGCCCTACATTCAGTACGAATTATTTACATCCTGCCTTGAATGAGGGCTATATTATTCCATTGTATCCAAATCAGCCCAATCATCCTAAACAGAAATACCGCCTTACCAATAAAGGAAAGGAATTGTTGAGGCAATGACGGATGAGCGTGCACAACACGCAGAAGAATCATGCAATTGATAGCCAACAATATAAATCTGAGCAATCGATTGTTTGGGAGCGATTTTATATCGGTCTCCAAGAAGCTTATTTTAAAAGTCCTATTCTTTATTTTGATGCGAAGGGATGAAAATCGTAAAACGGCTTCCCACTCCCGCTTCGCTTTCCACTTTGATTCTTCCACCATAAGCCACCACCACCTTGCGAACAAAAGCCAGTCCCAAGCCGAAACCCGACAATTTTGCCACCTGTTCATCCGGCACTCTGTAAAACTGGCTGAAAATTCGCTTGAGCGCTTTCCGGGGCATTCCGATTCCGTTGTCCGTCACCACCAGCACATATTCCGAACCTTCCTCCCGGAAGTCGACATAAACCACCGGTTTTTCTCCGGCGTATTTGATGCCGTTGTCCACCAGGTTAATGACGACATAATTAAAATAAACCCTGTCCAGCAACGGATACTTCAAACACTCCTGAATCCGGAAATGCACCTCCGCATGGGAGCGTATGGTTTTAAACATCTCCTCCACTTGTTCCAGCTCTTTCTGAATATCTAACGGTTCTCGCTCAACTTCCAGCCGGTCCGTCTTCATCGTTGCCAACATCGTATCCGTCACGTCGGACATTTTCAATAAACGTGCTTTCATCATTCCGAGTTTTTTCAGTTTAATATCCGTCAACTCCCGCTGGGAATCGGAAAGAATGCCGTCCAACGTAGAAATCATCGTTGCCAACGGTTTTCTCAATTCGTGTTCAAGATGAGCCATTCCCTGAGTTTGTACCCGGGCATTATGCCAGGTCGTTTTCATCGACCACCACTGCCAAACCAAACAAACCACAAAAGCAACCATAAAAATGCCTTCCCACAGCAGATGCCAGCCCAAGAAATAAAACACCCCGGATTCCCGAAAAGCCGCCACTACCTGATGCTCGCACTCATACCCGATGTCTATGGGTTGCGTAAAAAGATAGCCTTGGTAAGTAGTTAAAGTATCCGTCTGCCTTAGGTTATCCCCGGATGCCTTGTCCCAAATCATCAATACGGGGACATCGCTTATACCTTTATTATATAAGGCGACACGATACAGTGAATCGATTTGCCCCAAATCCAAATATTGATTCCGATACAAGTAATCGTAGAAAATACCTCTAAAAATTTCATGAAACATCTTCGAAGAAGGTATCTGAATTGATTCACCTCCTACCCGATTGAATGTTTTTCCATCCCTGGATAATCCGCAAGCAAACTGATAATCTCTATTTAAAAGTTTCTGGTCCAGATAAGCATTGAATGCTTCCCTTAAAACCAAAGTAGCCGTATGCCGTAATTCTTCCCGTTTAATCTCCCGGACCTTGTGAAACCAGACGCCTTGTCCGATTAACACGCAACACAACAGCACAACCGACACGATTCCGATGACCCTCAATCCTCCGTTCATCACTTTTTTACTTTTAAGCATATTAAAGAATATGTAACTTTGTACAAAAATAGAAATCTTTCCTAAGTTTGCATTGTCTAAACGTACAAATCTTCATAATGAGCAAAAGAATTGCAATAATAACTGGGGTCATTGTCATATTGGCAACTTTGTCCGTCAATGTCGTATTTTCCGATACCTCGGAAGATACCAACCTGTCTTTCTCCTATATCGATGCCATGGCAGAAGGAGAAAGTTCTGAAATTGTTCAATGTATTGAATCCGGTACAATATGTGTCGGTGTTGATAAAAATGACTTATGGGGATACCACCCCGGATTAGACCTTAACCCTGACTTATGTGGAAAATAAAATACCTACTGATAGCCGTATGCTTCGTCGCCTGCCAGGCAGAGCCGGAAGTCATCGAAGAAATTACGCCCTTGGTACATACCCGGGCAAGTGCTTTGGAATTTGCGCAGAGCGACAACATCGATTTGAATGAACTGGGCATCATCCGTCCCAGCAAAATCATCCGAAAAGATTCACTCTACGTCATTCTGACGCCCAGAAGCAAATATTGTTTCGTGGTTTACAACCACATCACCGGACAACTGAAACGTTTGGTACCTGCCGGACGCGGGGAAAACGAGGGACTCTATTTCCTGACCTTGAACCTTGACGGCAACACGGTTTCCTCTTTCGATTTCGGCAACGGACGGTTGGTCGAACTGGACCTGACCCGCTATGCGGAGGAAGATTACACGCCGACATTCACCTCGCTGGCAACAAACGACCATACACCACTGGGAGCCTTGCGCGTTGGAGAGCAACTGATTTCCACCGGTCTCTATACGGAAGGACGTTATCGGTGCATCAACGCCGCCAACCAGGAAGAGCATTTCAGTGTTCCCTACCCGGAATGTGCCGGCACAGACTTGAACGACACGTTGAAAAGCGTATTCTACGCCAGCAACTGCATGGCGGTCAATACTTCCCATACCCGTTTGGCGTGCGCCAATATGCAGTACGGCTGTCTTGACCTGTGCGACATCGAAGGCAACACGCTCAACCGGGTGAACGAAATCCACCTGAACCGGCCGGGCATCAGCGTCCAGTCGAAACGGAAACGCAATGCAGGGATGTGGTACCCCGTGTCCTACACACAGAACAACCTGTTCGGTTTCTGCGACCTGACCACTTCAGACGACTGCATCTTCGCCTTATATTCCGGACGGACCTACCGGCAACACAAAGGCGATGTAGACAAAGGACGCATCATACTGGTATTTGATTGGAACGGCACACACCTCCGAACCTATCATTTATCAAGCACTTGTTCCTCTATCACTTACGACAAAGCGACGAATACCCTCTACGCTTTATCGCAAGAAAAAGGAAAAGCGGAGATCATCTCCTTGAAGTTATGAAAAAAATCGAGATACTCCTGACCGCTTCAACGGTCATCCTCTGCTCGATAGCCGTATGGTATGCTTTCGGTTATTCCGATTACGACCTGGAAACCCTGATTGCATCCCCCACGACGGTTCGTTTCGACCGAGATTCCTTGCAGTTGGGAGTGATGAAATACGGAACAAGCCGGAAAGCCACCTTCCGTTTCATCAACACAGGAGTTTCTCCCTTGATTATACACGACGTGCAGTCCACTTGCGGATGCACTTCGATAAAATGGGGAAAACATCCGGTAAAACCGGGGGAATCGGGAGAAATCTCCGT
>CAMWQQ010000208.1 GCA_947176455.1 uncultured Odoribacter sp.
ACTTTGACTTTCGGCATTTTAATCGTACTTTTGCAGGGATACAATATAGGACTTATGATGGATTGGAATCTACTTTTATCTGCACATCGTTATCACCCGGGAGCCACGACCTCCTTGTTTCATTCACACGACCGTTCGCAATTTCAACGGGATTACGACCGGCTGATTTTTTCCTCTCCGTTCCGGCGTTTACAGAACAAGACCCAGGTCTTTCCGTTGCCCGGCAATATATTTGTACACAATCGACTGACTCACAGCCTTGAGGTGGCAAGCGTCGGACGCTCGCTGGGAAATAAAATCTGCCAATTCCTGAAACAACAGCAGGTTCGGATAGACAACCCGGAACTGCTGGAGGAAATCGGCACCATTGTCAGCACCGGATGCCTTGCCCACGACCTCGGGAACCCTCCTTTCGGTCATTCGGGCGAAGAGGCAATCTCCTATTTCTTTAGCGAAGGCGAAGGCCGCTATCTCAAGAAACTATTATCCGACGAGGAGTGGAACGATTTATGCCATTTTGAAGGCAATGCCAATACCTTCCGGTTGCTCACGCACAGTTTCAACGGCAGGCGCCCGGGAGGATACACCATGACCTACACCACCCTGGCTTCCATTGTCAAATACCCGTTTGAATCCACCAAAGCCAATCCAAAAGGTTTCAAATACGGCTTTTTTCAAAGCGAGAAAGGGATATTCAAGCAAGTGGCGCAGGAATTGGGCATCCGGCAAATCGAGGAACATCCCCTGCAATATTCCCGGCATCCGCTGGTGTATCTGGTGGAAGCCGCCGATGATATCTGTTATCAAATCATGGACATCGAGGATTCACACAAGTTGCGCATCCTCTCCTACGATGAAACCGTCAGCATCCTGGAAAGTTTCTATGACAAGAACGAGGACAAAGAAGACCTGAAAATCATTGCCCGCACGTTCAAAGTCGTTTCCGACAAAAACGAACGCATCGCCTTTTTGCGCGCCGGCATCATCAACAAATTAATCAATGCCTGTGCGGACGCATTCTGCCGAAACTACGAAGCCATCATGGCGGGAGAGTTCCACAGCACGCTCATCAAGCAAGTGAGCGGCACCAACAAAGAGGCATACGACAAATGCACCGAACTGGCTTACGGAAAGATATACCACACGAATATGGTGACCCAAATCCAGATTGCCGGTTTCAAGATTCTCGGCACGATTCTGAAAGAATACACGGACGCCGTATTAAAGCCCGAAACATACTATGCCCGGAACATCCTTTCCATCATGCCCGAGCAGTACAAGGTAAGCAAAGAGGATTCCATGTACACCAAGATTCAGACCGTCGTGGACTACGTTTCCGGCATGACCGATTCCTACGCCCTGAATCTGTACCGCAAAATCAAAGGCATCGACTTGCCGGAAATCAAATAAAAAAGGAGGTTTTCACCTCCTTTCTTTAAATCTTGATTTTCAGTTTCTGTCCGGGTTTCAGCCCCCTCACGTCATCGTCCGTCAAACCGTTCCACCTCATAATGTCCCGGTTTGAAACACCCGGATATTTCTTGGCTATCGTCCAAAGGTTTTCCCCTTTCTTCACGGTATAAAGAATAAATTCCCCGTCAATGGTTTCCACCGCCGGCGCACTGACCGTGTTATTCACTTTTCCGGCATAAGCGGCTTTGCTCCTATATTGCTCGGCTTTCTTCTCAGGCACATACAACACCAGCTTCTGTCCCGGCCGAATAGTCAGCCGGCTATTCAAATTATTCCAGTACTTCAAATCCACCAGTCTAACATTGAATTTCAGGGCTATCGCACCGGGAACGTCACCGGATTTCACCGTGTATACCAAACGGACCCGTCCATCAGTCCCCAGCGCACTGGCATTCACCCGGATCCGATTTCTCGGGTCGGCAGTCCGGTCGTTGTCGTTGAAATATTTGGAACGGTTGTGGGCAAAAATGGTATCCTGACGGTCAATGAAATCATGGATATGGCTGTAAGGCATCCTCAAGGCATAAGTCCTTCCGAAACCCGCCGGAACGACATCCGCCCGGTATTGCGGATTCAAATCCCGCAACTGCTCCACCGACAGATTCAGCTGGGCGGCAATTTGCTCAAAATGCACGGCATCTCCCAACATAATGCTGTCGCACATCACCGGCAAAGTCGGCTCGATAGGATAAATACCGTGTTCCTTGTAATAGCGGAACACATAATTCGCCGCAATGAAGGCAGGCACATACCCCCGGGTTTCCTTGGGCAGGTAATAATAAATGTCCCAATAATTTTTCTTCCCTCCGGAACGGCGTATCGCCTTGTTCACGTTGCCGGGACCGCAATTGTAAGCGGCAACGACCAAAATCCAGTCCTCGTAAATCGAATACAAATCGTTCAGATACCGGACCGCCGCCTTGGTGGACAAATAAGGGTCCCTGCGTTCATCCACAAACGAATTGATTTCCAACTTATACATTCTCCCCGTGGAATACATGAACTGCCACAATCCGCAGGCACCGACCCTGGACATCGCCCTGGGATTCAAGGCACTCTCAATGACCGGCAGACACCGCAATTCCAACGGCATACATTCGGCATCCAAAGCTTCCTCGAATATCGGGAAATAATACCGGGCAGCTCCCAACATAACGGCTACCTGCGCACGTCTCTTCACCGTATACAATTCGATGTAATTTCGGACGATTTCATTGAAAGAAAGCGGGATTGCCGACTGCATGGAATCGATACGCAACAAATACAACGAATCGCTACAGACGGGTATGTTTCTCAGGCTCTCGGCAAAACTGACGGAATCGGCATAAACGACACTGTCCAGTTTGCTCAAATACCATGCGTTATAATAATCATTCAGCTTGTCCAAGAACGATTGCGGTACGGAATCCTTCAATACCTGCGAAACTGCTTCCGTCATCACTACGGAATCCCTCACCACCAATGAATCACACGTTGCCACCTCTCTTCCCCAGCTTTTGCCGGACACAACTCCGAAGAAGAATACCCATACCAAAAAACGCATCATCCTGTTCATCTGCTTCACGATTATTTTACTAAAAATTGAAAGTCAAGGTCAATCCGACCGTTCCGCCACATAAGGGGGAATAAGAGGAGGTCGGCTGAATATGAAAACTCAGGTTCTCGTCAATCTCAAAATCATAAAAATGCGCATATACCGTGGCATCGATGATGTTCACCGCATAAATGGCCGCCATGACGATATAGCACAGGTCCCGGTTTCGTTTGAAATTGTTCTTCCGGTTGTTCAAGACGTTTTTGAACCACGTCCGTCCGTCATTCCTTTGAAAATAAGGGTCGGTTCGCACGTCGAAACTCTTGGGAATCTTGTCCCACGTCGGATTTTCCGGATAAGGAGTATCGGGATTTTCCGCCAGTGCATTGGTATAGCGCACCCACTCCACATAAGCGTCGCGGTACAACTTGAAATGTTTCTGATTCCAGGAAATCCCGTAAATGTCCGCTGCAATTCCACCATACAAGATAGGCACTTTCCACCACTGACCGTTGTAGACCTGTCCCGAACCGGGAAGCACCATGGCCATAATGGTCGCCTTGTGCGGAGAATGAGGCTTTTTGACAACCAATTCCGGCGCTTTCAGCGTATCGTCCACGGTCAGATAATACACCGAATCCCGGGGATATCCGGCTGCCTGGCTGCCGATATAAAATAATAATGACGAAATTAATGTGACAATCCTTCTCATTCTATTTTATCCAGCAACTCGATTATCTTTTCCAATTCAGCATCCGATTTGAATCCTATGACTATTTTACCTTTTCCGTTTTCATTCCGTTTCAATTCTACCTTGGTGTTGAAACGACGCGACAAATGTTTCTGTAATTCGATGTAATCACCGATTTCGTTGGCAGTACGCTTCTTTTCCGGAACAACCGTCTCCGGCATTTCCGGCTCTTTCGGTCTCGGGTCGGAAAGTTCCCGAACATATTCCTCCACCTTGCGA
>CAMWQQ010000209.1 GCA_947176455.1 uncultured Odoribacter sp.
GACCTATCTCCATCCCGTCCTGTTTCTCCGGGGTGAACACTCCACCCACGTCAGCGACAGTGATATTCCGGCAATCCGCTCCTTATTCCCGGCTGCCGAAATCCAAACGCTCCCCGGTGCCAGCCATTTCCTCCACCAAGACCAATCGACCTCACTAACCCAGCACCTCCTCCGCTTTTTCCTGGATTCCCCAGAACCGCAGAGGTAGCAAAATGTTGGCAATATGAGCAAGTAGTAAAATAGATGATATTAAAAGAGAATCCGGCAAAAAAACACTACAAATTTTATAAATCCCTGGCTTTTACCACAATAATTTTTCCGTTATCGGAAAATACAAGTTCGCCGTCTTCTCGCTTTTTCTGTTCAACAAGTTTCCGATAGGCGATAGCAAACCCCTCCAATATCTTTTTTTCCATTTCTTTTACCTCTTCTTCACTCATAATTCTTTAGTATTTGAAATTTAGATAATTGCGAAATAGATATTTTCTCGGTTTTATGACCGGAAGCTATTACCTTGAAAGGAGGTTGGGAATTATCTAAAATAATCCAATAATCACATATCGGCATATACAATTGAAACAGGTTCTTAATGCCATTTTTGTACCTTCTTTTAATAATATCCTCAGGAATATTATGTCCTCCTGCCTGTACTCGTGTTTTTACCCGGTCTATCGCTAATGACGGACTATCCAGCCAAATATATATCAAAGAAATATAATATCCTTTTTCTTGTGCCCGCTTAATCAGAGAAGTATAAGAACGGGTGGATAATGTTGTTTCAAAAGCAAAATCTACCTTCTCATTTAACAACTCTCCTATTCTGGAAAGCATTAGTCTGCCGGCTTCAATGGCAACACTTTCAGGGTTAAAGGGGGACAGACCGCGAGCTATTTCATCGGCATTTACAAATTCCTTACATTGCAACATATCAGGCAATACCGTATAAGAAGCAGTTGTTTTTCCTGCTCCATTACAACCAGATATGATGTATAAACGAGGCATGGCATTATTCCGTTTTCGCAATCAAAGGTAGAGTTTTTTATGGAAAAATAAGGTGGAGACTCCCTATTTTTCAGTACCCCAAATTTGCAATGAATGGCAAAACGTATTAATAGAACATAGGAAGCGCCCACTATTTAGCTGTCCAGACATTTACTTCTGCATTCTCCCCTCCAAGTTCCATAAATATTTATTGGTTATAATGCTTTAAAAGAAGAACTTGCTGAAGTTCCAACTATCGCAAACTTTACGACAGTTCAAATTGAAGGTAATCGCATAAAGACTTTTTCCATCACTTTCCAACCATTTTTTTTCCAATATATTTCCTTAATGTATTGCACAATTACTTATTTATACTATATAATATGATGTATAATTTTTATACATTTGCAACCAATGTGCGTGAAAGTTCATTTAGAAAAACATAGTATAAATAAATAGAAAAACACGATGAAAAATTCAATGAGTTTCTTTGACAAATGCCGTTGCATGGCAATGGCTCTGGTCGTATGCGGATGCGTGTTGTGCGGATGCCACAAACATTATCATTATTATCCGACAGAAGTCGTGGAACCGGAAACACCTGCTGAAGCGGCACTGACTCTTTCACAGGAGAACCTAACATTCAGTGCGGAAGGTGGATGGAAAGAACTTATGATTGACTGCACCGGAGAATGGATCATCGCCGGGGGAAATGAGTGGTGTCAGCCGGGAGCTACTGCCGGAAAAGGAAGTACATTGCTGAAAATATTTGTGGAAACTTCCATAGAGACAACAGAGCGCAGTGCGGAACTTTCAGTCAAATCGGGTGACCAAACTCAAAAGCTTGTCGTGACACAACAAGGCGTTATGCATTGATTTTTCAAAGGTTATAAATATATAGGCAGTGATATGAATCCGATGATTTTATTTGAGAAATGCCGGGAAATGGCTATTGTATGGGCAACCGGAGTATGTGTATTGGCAGGGTGCCACAAGCATTATTACATAGAGACGCCCGTTCAGCCGGAGGAAAAACCCATTGAAATGACACTGAGCCTTTCTACGGAAGAGTTGGTTTTCGAGGCTTCGGGTGGCTGGCAGGAATTTGCCATTTCCTGCCATACCGACTGGATGCTGGCAGGAGGTGGTGAGTGGTGTCAACCGGGAGCCACCGTCGGTTCAGAGGATATGCAGGTTCAGGTGAGGGTCGAAAAGTATGACGGAAAAGAAGACCGCAATACACTGCTTGTCATCAAGGCGGGCGGTTTGACCAAAGTGCTGACGGTGACACAGAAGGCGGTGCAGGCGCTGACACTGACGAAGGACAAGTTCGATGTACCGCAGGAGGGACAGGATATAATCGTAGAAATAAAGGGACATTTTGATTATGAGGTGGTCATTCCCGAGGAGTTCCGGGAATGGATAACCGAGGCTGTCGAAGAAACGGCGAACGGGAAACTCCGTTTTACTATTGCAGCCAATGAGGAGGCAGAGAAACGGGAGGGTCATATTTTCATCGAGAGTAACGGATTTAAGGAAACGGTGTATGTCTATCAAGCGCAACACGATTGTCTGATTCTCACCAAGAAAGAGTATGACCTTTCAGCTGACAATCAGGAAATCCAAGCAGAATTGCGGACGAATGTGGATTATGAGACTACGATACCCGACAGTGTGAAGAGCTGGGTAAGTTGTCCGCCGGAAAGCCGGACACTTCGCATTGACCGTCTCCGCCTATACATTGCGAAAAACGAAACAACGAACAAACGCGGGGCAGTGGTGATTGTGAAAGACAAGAATAGCAAGTTGTCAGACACGTTACATATTCGGCAGGCTGAAAAAAAACTTGAACAGCCGAATCCGGAAGCGCCTTACCTGACGCTGGAACCTCAAGAACTGGAAGTAGGGGCTACAGGAAAAACAATAAACGTAACAGTAAGCACAAATACAGAAGCGTATGATATAGTCATTCCCACGGAAGTACAGACATGGGTACATGTGGAAAAGGAGGAGAACGGGATGTTACGGATAAGCGTTGATAAGAATGATGCGACTGAAGCCCGCAAAGCGGAGATCGTAGTAAAAGCGCAAGGCGTGGAGGTAAGCGCAACGCTGACTATCCGGCAGGAGGGTATAGCGGAGACCCCTATGGGGACATTTCCTAAAACCGAATATGAATTTGTTTATCAAGGTGGGAGCGCAAGCATTGAGTTCACAGTACCCGCAGTCTGGCAGGCTTCAATAGACTATGAAGGGGAAGATTCCGGATGGATCACCATTAACACAATGACAGGCGAGGCAGGTGAGACCGAACTTACGATGAGTGCAACAAAAAATCCACAGGAAGCTATACGAAAAGCATATGTCAACATTAAATACGGTTCTCAGACACAACGCCTGATTGTGGTGCAAGAGGCGAACAAAGACAATATAGATATTACATCCTATTTTGATAGCAAATTTGCTAAAGTATTGCAAGAAAAAGGTTATGTTAAAAATGCTACTCATATTACGTTGGGAGACGTAAACGAAATCACAGAAATCTACCTTCATTCACAAAAACTAACATCAATACAAGGTATAGAATATTTTACAGCATTGACACAATTGAACTGTTACAACAACAGCCTCACAACGTTAGATGTGACACAGAATACGGCATTAACAGAGTTAGATTGTAGCGAAAATAAACTCACCTCGCTGGATTTTGGTCAGAATACGACATTAACAAAGTTGTTGTGTTATGGAAATGATCTCTCGACATTAAATGTGAGCGGATGTACGGCATTAGAGGAATTGACCTGTGGTACTTATACTACCAACGGGAAACGTGGTAACCCGCTTACTACATTAGATGTGAGCCAGAATATAGCATTGACAAAGTTGAGCTGCGATTATAATAGCCTCACAACGTTAGATGTGAGTCAGAATATAGCATTGACAAAGTTGAACTGCTCTGAGAATAGCCTCACGACATTAGATGTGA
>CAMWQQ010000210.1 GCA_947176455.1 uncultured Odoribacter sp.
ACAATAAATTGCGAAGCCGAATACCTCAGGCAATTCTCGAAGCTATCTCGCGGTGCACGCGCCTCCACCAGTTTCTGGAACTTCGTTTTCAGACGGGAAGTCGCCGCCGGTTCCACGGAAGCCGAAAAGACGATGCTTTCCCCTTTCTTTATCGGAAATTCAAAATATCCCGGAACGAACAAATCTTCCCGGAAATCATAGCCCCGGTTCCGTTCCTCCATGTATTCCACATTGTAATACCAGTCCGGCGTCGCCACAAATTCATTCTTCTTGCTGACCTGCATATTCAAGGACGGGAAACCGGTGTACAACTTGGAACAAATCCCGTTCTCCACCACCTGGTATTTGGTATTCGCCGTCATGTTCGCCTTGGACAAGGCATGGATATTCCGATACGCCAGAAACGGCTTCAACCGCAAGGTCGTATCCGAATGGGCATCCAGCAACGTATAGCGAATCAGTACCTGGTCCTCGTTATGCACCAGCACAATCTCTTTCCGCAAAATCACTCCGCCCACCCGGTAAGTCAGGGTGTAGACCGGCTCATATTCGAAATCGATGATGTATTTGTGACCTCTGGGTTCATAATTGCCCGGATACTTGTGTATGCCCAGATTAAAAGCCTGTCCGTGCTGTATGACCGTCTCGTCCAAAGCGGACAAAAGCACGTGATTCTCACCGCCGAACTCGTCAACGGGTACAATCAGCAAACCGTGATATTTACGGGTATTGCAACAAATAATGGTCGAGGACAGATAACCTCCCGCCCGGTTGGTCGCCAGGAATTCACGCTTCAGTGAATATTCCAGATTCACCAATTCATCCTTGTTAAATTTCAAATAAGCCATAATCTATATTTACTTTATTCTTTTATTTATTTCTCTTCATCCGTAACCTCTTGCTGCAATTGCAACACAAAAGCCGTCCGGGCAGGAATATACAGGCTCAGCCAATTGCGCCCGTCCCGGAAAAGGGTAAAATGTTCCTGCCGGTCGTCAATTCTGCCGAAACCGTCGAAACGCTTGTCGTCCGTATCCAGCACCGGCACATATTTCCCCGCTTCCGTCTCAAACTGGTAATCCGAATAAGAATGGTCCGGACTGAAATTGAACACAAAGCAATATGCCCCTCTCCGGAACACCAGGATTTGGCGTTTTTCATCTCTTACGACAGGTTCCGGAATCGGTTTGAAAAAAAGCGTCTTATTCACCATTTCAATCATAGCCTTGTCAAAGGCATTCAAAAAACGGAAGCGCAAATTGGTATCGTCCGCAAGGCTCCATTGCCGGCGGGCATGCTCATAGCTCCACTGGTTGCCCTCCCGGGGAAAATCAATCCACTCCGGATGCCCGAACTCGTTTCCCATAAAATTCAAATACCCATCTCCTGCCGTGGCAATCGTCAGCAACCGAATCATCTTGTGCAAAGCGATTCCCCGCTCGATGACCAGATTGTGATCGAATACGCTCATACCAGTATAAATATCCTTGTCCACCAAGCGGAAAAATATGGTTTTGTCCCCGACCATTGCCTGGTCATGGCTTTCCGCATAACTAATCGTATGCTCTTCCGCACGCTTGTTGGTCAATTCATAGAACATATCCCCGACATGCCACTCCTCATCTTTCTTGTCCTTAATCAGCTTTATCCAGTAATCCGGCACTCCCATGCTCATGCGAAAATCAAAACCGATGCCTCCCTTTTCCGGAGGAGACGCCAAACCGGGCATACCGCTCATGTCTTCGGCAATCGTAATGATTGCAGGATTTACCTCGTGTATCAACTTGTTGGCTAAAGTCAGGTAAGTAATCGCCTCTTCATCCTGATTGCCGTCGTAATAAAACTTGTATTCCGTAAAGTCGCGTCCCAAACCATGGTCCCAGTACAACATACTGGTAATGCCGTCGAAACGGAAGCCGTCAAAATGAAACTCTTCCGCCCAGAACTTGCAATTCGACAACAAAAAGCCGATAACTTCATTCTTGCCGTAATCGAAACAACGGGAATTCCACAACTTGTGCACTCCCCGCTCTCCCGAATAGAAATACTGGTCGTAGTCCCCGGCAAAACAACTCAACCCCTCCGCCTCGTTCTTCACCGCATGAGAATGCACCAGGTCCATAATCACCCCTATCCCGAATCCGTGCGCCTCGTCAATCAACCGTTTCAAGTCGTCCGGCGTTCCGAACCGGGAACTGACGGCATAAAAATTGGACACCTGGTAGCCGAAAGAACCGTAATAGGGATGCTCCTGTATCCCCATCAACTGAATCATGTTGTAGCCCAAATCGGCAATCCGGGGCAACACGTAAGCCCTGAACTCGTTGAAAGTGGCGACCCGTCTGTTTTCCATGCTCATTCCCACATGCGCCTCGTAAATCAACGGATGCTCGCACCGGGGCAAAGCGGCGTTTTTCCACCGGTAAGGTTGCTCCGGAGCCCATACCTGGGTCGTAAATATCTTGGAAATGTCATCCTGCACCACCCGGCGGGCATAAGACGGGATTCGTTCACCGCAACCGTCCTGCCACATCACCCACAACTTGTAAGCCATGCCGTGCCACATCGCCTCGGCGGGCAATTCCAGCTCCCATACCCCGCCTCCTACGGAACGCAACCTGAAATCCTCCCTCTTCTGCCACTCGTTGGAGTCTCCAATCAAATAAATGGCCGTGGCATTCGGCGCCCATTCACGAAATATCCACCCGCCTTCCGCTGTCCGATGCAAGCCAAAATACAAATGATTGTTAAAGCAATCCGACAACGACTTTCCCCGTCCGGTGAACTCCAGTTCCCTTAACACGCTCTTCTCATGCCTGCGACGGATGACCGGAAGGAAAGGTTCCAACAAAGGCTCATCGACAGTTACATTCAATCTCATCTTACAACATTAGCATTAACAATATGCTTTATCCTGCTCAAAATCCATCTTCATAAACATGCAATACACACCCCGCAACAATGAATACCGATTTACATATTTACCTGTCGTTAAAAGTGCCAAACACCCCAACAACGATTCCTCTCACAGGAAATTCCAAACATTTTACGGATGTATCAAAGTAAAAGTTTTACTTTTGAACAAGACATAAACAACGTTCAGCTTCATTCAGCAATCGAAAGATAGCAACTATTTCAAGCATTTACAAATTTTTACCAAACTTTTAACACCAAAAATTTGCAATTTATAAATTTGTTATCCAGAGATTGCAATTTTCAAAATTTCCTGCCACGCTTCAATTGTAAATCAAAGGACATTTTAACACCCTCGACCGACAAAATATTTTTTATTATTTTTGCAGACAGCAAAGCAAACGACAGCAATGGAAAATTTATTATTGAACACTGCCTATTTCGCCCCGATTTCCTATTTCTCGGCCATCAAACAATCCCGGCAGGTCACCATTGAGCAATTCGAGCATTTCGGCAAACAGAGCTACCGGAACCGTTGCGAAATCATGACGGCAAACGGCACCATTCCCCTGACTGTCCCGGTGGCAAAAGCCAATAGCAAGACTTTGACGAAAGACTTGAAAATCATCTATGCCACCCCTTGGCAAAAATTGCATTTCCGTAGCATAGAGTCGGCATACAAGAATTCTCCCTATTACGAATATTACATAGACGACCTTATGCCTTTTTTTGAAAAGAAGGAAACATACCTGCTCGATTTAAACAACGCCATACTGGCAACCCTGCTCGGTTTCTTGAAACTCAAACGCCCGGTTCGAATGACGGAAGACTATATCCCGGAAGGCACCTCCGACTACACTGACCTTCGCGACGCCTTTCATCCCAAGCCCGCAAGACGAAAAAACGAAACCGATTTTCCAATCCCCCCCTACCGCCAGACTTTCAGCGACCGTTTCCCCTTCACCCCCAACCTGAGCATCCTGGACCTGCTGTTCTGTTGCGGAACAGAAAGCCAA
>CAMWQQ010000211.1 GCA_947176455.1 uncultured Odoribacter sp.
TAATCGTCACGGAAATGGCGTTTCCCAAATTCACATCCGTGCCGACACCCCAGATGACAGCCGCATTGTTGCCCACCTTTCGGATGACATGCGAAGTAATCTGCACCATTTCATCCATGGTAATCTCGTCCGTTCCGGAAGTGATGTTCAACAAAATATCTTTTGCTCCCAAAATGTCGTTGTTATTCAGCAACGGACTATCCAACGCATCGGAAATGGCACGAATGGCACGACCTTCACCGGAAGCCGTCGCCGCACCCATGATAGCGACACCACTGTTGGTCATCACCGTTTTCACATCCTCGAAATCGACATTGATATACCCCGGCAAGGTGATGATTTCCGCAATCCCTTTCGCCGCGATGTTCAACACGTCATTTGCCTTGTTGAATGCCTGAGAAAGAGGCTGAGGTCCGTAAATCGACTTGATTTTTTCATTGTCAATCACAATCAAGCTATCCACATGGTCTTTCAGGCGAATCAATCCCTCCCGTGCCTGGTCTATCCGTTTCGGTCCTTCAAAACGTGCCGGGATGGACACGATGCCGACCGTCAGAATGCCCATATCCTTTGCCACCTGAGCAATCACCGGAGCCGCGCCCGTTCCGGTACCTCCCCCCATGGCCGCCGTGATAAATACCATTTTGGTATTTTTCTTCAACAATGCCTCAATGTCGTTGATGCTCTCCTGGGCAGCCTTCTCCCCCCGTTCCGGGGTATTTCCGGCGCCATGTCCCTCCGTCAGCAACTTCCCCAGTTGTATCTTCGTCGGGATGGGACTGCTCTTCAGTGCCTGGTAATCCGTATTGCAAATCACAAAATCCACATCGCAGATTCCCTTGTTGTACATATACTCCACGGCATTGCCACCTCCTCCGCCGACACCAATCACCTTGATGATAGTAGGCGTTTTCTCGTTCAGGTTGAAATTTATAAATCCGTCGACCATCGCTTCTCCATTTACATTACGTTATTCCTCTTCGCTAAAAAGCGTTCCGATTTTCCGCTTCAGCCAGCCGTTGGTATCCGGCAATTCGTTTACTCCGGCGCTCTTGAACCTGTCGGCACTATACTCCCGTTTCTGTCTTTTGCGTCGCTCTTCCTCCTGGCGCAAGCGACGACGGCGAGCCTCCTCTTCCAACTCGGCGGAATCCACCACTTTCATCTCCAGGTCTTCCGGCAAAGCCTCCACTTTAAAGTAGGTCTTCTGCACCGGCGTATCGACGGTTTCGGCATCTTCACCCGCAACTTTCGCCTGTTTCCGCTTCGCCGTGAAACCAGTGGCAATGACCGCCACGCGCAACTTGTCGCCCAGCGTCTCGTCTTTTCCGGTTCCCCATATCAGGTTCACATTTCGCCCCACTCGCTCACGGATACATTGGGTAATCAAATCAATCTCGTTCATCGTGACCTCTTTGTCCCCGTAAAGCATATTCAACAATATATTGGAAGTACCCTGAATATCATTATCGCACAGCAACGGAGACACCAATGCATTGCCCAGCGCCTCCATCGCCCTGTTCTCTCCTTCCGCCTCAGCGGCACCCATCAAGGCGACACCGCTGTCCTGCATCACGCTCTTCACATCGGCAAAGTCCACATTCACATATCCCTTTTGGGTTATGATCTCGGCAATACTCTTGGCTGCGATTGTCAACACATTATCCGCTACGGCAAACGCCTCCGACAATTTCAAATTGCCGTATATCTCTCTTAATTTTTCATTTTCAATTATCAACAAGGCATCCACATACTCCTCCAGTTCATCGATGCCCCTCATCGCCTGCTCAATCTTCCGTTTCCCTTCAAAACTGAACGGCAACGTGACTATTCCAATCGTCAGTATGCCCAACTCCCTGGCTATCTTAGCTATCTCGGGAGCCGCACCCGTTCCGGTACCTCCTCCCATACCGGCAGTAATGAAAATCATCCGGGTATTACGCTCAAGCAGCGTTCGAATGGCATCCATGCTTTCAATGGCAGAGAGCCGTCCCCTTTCGGGCCGGCATCCGGCACCCCTTCCTTCCGTCAATTCCTTTCCCAGCTGAATCCGGTTTCTCACCCGGCTTTGTCGCAACGCCTGAATGTCCGTATTGCAAATGACAAAATCCACGCCATGAATCCCCAAGTCGCACATGTGATTCACGGCATTGCCACCACCTCCGCCAACGCCGACCACCTTGATGATAGGCTCCTCCTTCGGTTGTTCCGGCAATTTCAATGCCACCAGTTCGTCATCTATTTCCATAATTCAACCAATATAATACCCATACGGATTAAACACCAAAGATTCCTTTCAATCCGGCAATCAGTTTCTGTCCAATTCCCGAACTTCCCTCTCCGCCTTCCGGATGACTGCACTTCAACAACCCCAACGCCACCATGTATTCCGGCGTCTGCAACACTTCTTCCCGGGAAGTCTGTATCTGGCGGACAATCGCCTGTTCTGTCGGATGTCCGGACAAACGGCTAAGCAACATATCCATACTTTTCAGTCGACTACCTCCGCCTGTCAAGAGAATCCTTGCCTCCGGAGCATCAAATCTCCAAGCCTGCAACAAACACACCGCTCCTTCCAGCAATTCTTCCGCACGGCTTTGCGCCACCGTAGCCAAGTCCCGGCTTTCTAACGTCAGATTCGTATCCGGAATCTGCACCTTCTTATTTTTACAGATGGAGCGCAAGGCTTCTCCGTACTCGTGTTTCAACCTCCGCGCCTGACCAGCATTCACATTAAACGCGGTCATGATATCAAAATCAATCGTCCGGACGCCCAAGGGCAACCAAGCATCCTGTACCAACAGTCCGTCCCGGAACAACGCCACGTCAATTCCAGCCGCTCCCAAGTCTATCAAAGCCAGGTCGCCGTCCTGCTCCACCTCCAACGCCTCTTCATACGCCCGCACCGCAGGATAAAAACAAACCTCGCCAACACCTCTGCCGTCAAACAGATGAAGCACCTGCGACAAATAAGCCGAATCAGCCTTATAGGCAAGATAAGTCACTTCCAGTTCACTTCCGCTCCTTCCCAGCGGGTCGGCAACCCTGCTCCCCCGATCCACGGAATAAGCCACAGGCACCAAATCCACCAATTCCTCCCCCCTTCTGCATCCGACAGTCTCCCGGCAACGCTGTTCGGCACGCATCAAATCTCCCGGTCCCACCACTTTCCTCTGCACGCTCGTTCTGACCTGATGCTCGGACATTCGCAACACCTCTCCGGACAAACCGACATTCATCACCTCCACCACCTTGTCTTTCAGCAACTCTTTCATCAAACCATTCACACAAATCCTCACCTTCTCCCAATCCGTCACATAGCCCCGTTCCATGCCCTGTGCTGCCGATACTTTGAGCCCTTTCAAACGAAAGACACCGCGTTCCTCCAAACCCAGTGCCATAACCATTTTCTCGGTTCCCATGTCCAATGATGCAGTCAACCCCATAAACTTAGCCTTATCTTGTTAAATAACTTTCTTTTTCAAAATCCGTCGCCACCTGTCGTCCCGACAATATCGCCCATCCGAAACCGGACCTATCGTTTGACACAAACGATTTGATCTTCAAACTTCAGATTGATTTCTTTATATACGTTCCAACCCTTTAAAGCGATACCCTCCCGAAGGAACAAACGCAAATTCTCCATTCTCTTGTCCGCATGTTCCAAATCCCCCAGCACAATCCGAAAATTTCCCACCTTGGGTATCAGCGTCACTTCGTTTCCGTCCGCAACCATGATCTGTTCAATCAGCGCATCCCAAAAAACGTCTTTTCGCAACTTCATCACAAAGGGATACAATCCGTTACAAGCAAAATCCTTGGATATATTTCCGGTCGCCACCACCACCCGTGACGTGTATTTTCCGGACAATGGCATCACCGTTCCATCTTCATCCACATAATATCCTTCGC
>CAMWQQ010000212.1 GCA_947176455.1 uncultured Odoribacter sp.
ACGCGGTTCTGATTATGAGATGAATATGCATTATGAAGAGAAAATGGTTGAGAAAATAGTGGCGAGTTTCACTTTTTCTGAATTTGACGGGGAGCATTGTACTTTTGTTCCGGTGCAGTTGCAGAATACGACTTACGAGGGGCTTGGGATTAATTGTTTGCCAACCAAGGTGGAATATGAATGGGATTTTGGCAATGGGAAAAAAAGTTATCAAAGAGAACCATCTGTAACCTATGAAGAAGCCAGGGAGAACGGGTATAAAATTCGTTTGATAGCGACAAACGGATTTGAGTGTGCCCGGGATACGGCAGAGGTCTCCGTGCGTGTGTTAGCGAGTGTGAAAGCTAGAATAGAACCGGAGAAAGATACGGTTTGTGCGGGGGAGTTGTTGCTGATAAGGAACCGAGAGACTATGTGGGGGACGTGGTTAATCACTTCTTTGGATGCAGGATATGCGCCACCTGAATATGATACTAGAACGGGGCATATGCAAGTCAGGTTCGAGCATTACGGGAGATACAAGGTGACGTATATGGTCGGTAATCACTGTTCATACGACGAGACGGATACGGTCATCACCGTATTGCAAGACCCTGATTTGACTCGTTACGATGTTCCGGAAAAAACGTGTTTGTCGGACGCCTGGAACATGGCTGATTTTATTTCGGTTGGGTGGAACGGCAATGCGGAGAGTGCAAAGTGGACGATTACCCGAAAGGGAGGAACGAATAATGCGGACGTGGAGTGGCTGAATGGAACAAATGCGCAGTCAGCCTATCCGGTTTTTCGTTTTAAGCAGGCGGGGGATTATCAGGTGAAGATGCAGTTGCCGGACATTGGATGTGGCGGAATGAAACTGACCGATACGAAAGAGGTTACGGTATATGACCCTGCCATAACGGTCAAAATAGATACGACGCCACTGAATATATGCGAAAACGGAACGGTCAGGTTTACGAATAGTTCCATTGGCGACAATCTGCAATACCAATGGTCGGTGCAACCCATGACGAAAGTCGATTTCATAAACAATACCGATATGAAAAGCGCTTCACCGATCATAAAATTCGGCAGATATGGAAATTATGAGGTGAAATTGCGGATGTCCGCTCCTGGCGGATGCGGGACGATAGATACGGTATATCAAGTGCATGTGCGTAAAGACCCGTCGATTCTCTTTTTGGAACTGCCGGAGGCGGTATGCCCCGGAGCGGATTACCTGTTTTATCCCGGTAGTTCGGCAGGATTCCAATTTTATAACAATGAGGCGCAGGCGAAATGGACGATTCTGCCGAAAAACGGCTGGCAGTTTGTCACCGGCGATGAGAACACGCCTTATCCGACGATATTGTTTGAAACTCCGGGGGAATATCGTTTTACGGTGGAATTGAACTCTGCCGGTTGTCCGGAGCAGGGGTCGGAGAAATTGAGAACAGGTAGCCTCCGGGTGCGCAACTCGGCAATGACGATGACGGGAATTGCCATTGACTCCTTGGTTTGCGAGGGGGAGAACCTGCAATTCAGCTTAAATGCCGAAGCGGCGGAAGGAGGTATGCAATACGCCTGGACGGTATCCCCGTTGGATGGAAGTACGGAATATGCGTATGGCAATAACCACAGCGTGGCTGTTATCGCTTTCAATCACTGGGGAACGTATGAAGTGCGGGGAGCGGCGAGTAGCTATTGTGGCATTTTGGATACGACCTTCCAGGTTGTCGTTCAAAAGGACCCGAAAGTCGAATTGCAGGACAATGTCAGCCTCTGTCCCGGAGAACACGATATGAAAGGCTTCGTGACGTATCAGTGGTTCAACAATGTTCCGGAGGTGAAGTGGATTGTCGAACGGACTTCGGGAGGAGATAAAGATGAAGGATTTACGATAGATGATGTTTCGGTTGAATATCCGAAAATCCATTTTCAGTCGTCGGGAGACTATCAGGTGAAGGTGGAACTGACCTCTCATACGCAGGGATGTGGTGATGAGGATTCTTTGAAGGATGCTCGGATATTTCATGTCTATGATTCAGTTATACGGGGAGACATTACGCTGGTGGGGACTGGTGAAATCTGTGAAGGCGAGGTGGTGGCGTTCATGAATACGGCTTATGGGGACGGCGGGCTTCAATGGGAATGGCGGGTGGAAGGAGTGGAGGACGGCTATGCCTTTCAAGACGGGGGAAAGACTTCGACCGAACAGTTGCCTGAGATAACCTTTTCCAAATACGGGGATTACCGGGTATATGCAAAAGCGATAGGCCTTTGTTCCGAAAAGGAGTTTCCGCCTTTCTCGGTGACGGTGAGCGGAATACCGGAAGTTACGGTCGCAGATGTTTCGGGAGTTTGCGAACCTTTCGATTTCAAGGGCAGGGAACTGATCCATATTGATTCGCACAACGATGTCATTCGTTGGGCTCAATGGACGATTACGGAGAGTCCGGAGGTTGTTTGTGACGGATATGAATATTTGGGAATGTCCGCTGATACTTCGATTTATCCGGATATCCGTTTCCGAAGCGGGGATTATGCGGTGAAGGTGAGCTATTGGAATCGTTGCAGTACTCCGGGAGAGGTTGTATTCCGCATCCAGGCGGATAAATACATACCGATTACTTCCATTGGGAATGATTCGATTTGTTCCCAAAGTCCGGAAGTGCGGTTGTTGGCGGCGGAACCCGGGAATGGCGTCTGGTCGTTGAAGAATCCGGATATGCCGAATGCCGGGGAAATCTTGTTTCGCAACGGGGAGAATTATTATTTTAATCCGAAATTCGGTGCGTACGATGAACAGGATGTGCCGTTGGTGTATAAATTGTACAATGCCTCCTGTGTCGATTCGGCGGAGGTGAACATGCACGTATGGGCCTTGCCGTACGTCAATGCGGGCGAAGTCCGGGAGATGTGTTTGAATCATGCACCTCGTTTGCTGATTGGTAAGGATTCGCTTGTCGGTTCCGTGTGGCAGTCGAACCGGGGGGACTGGCTTTTGAACGGACAGGTGTTGCCGGAGCATCATTTCCGGGCGAATCAGGTCGGTAATTTTCAAATCTATTACCGTTATGAGGATTCGCATCGCTGTGTGAACGTCGATTCCACGGTGATGAGGGTGCATGCGTTGCCGGATACGGCATTCGTTTCTCGTCCTCAGTATTGCCGTGGTATACCGGCAGAATTTACGGTGGAGAAAGGGACGGAGTCATATCGATATATGTGGGAGTATTATGCCGGAGCCCGGCGGGATACCTTGTCGGGGAATGGAAGCCATGTATACGAGCTGGCAGGACGCTATGAAGTCAGTCTGATTGCCCAGTCGACGCATGGTTGCTTGGATACCTCTTCCGTTCATGTCATCGAAGTGGTTGATGATGCGCCACAAGCTGATTTTACCTTGTCTACCCATAATCAGTGCGGTCCGGAAGTTGCGCTTCAGATAGGGGTAAAGGAGGAAAACTATGCCGACCACAACCTGCGTTTTGAATGGATCTTGGGGAACGGCAAGACATCGGAGTCGCTTGTTCCTGACCTGCCACAAATCTTTTATTCGACTGCGGAAGACACCGTATATCATTTGAGGTTCAGGGTTTATAATGTTTGTAACGAGACGGTGAAGGAGGATTCATTGACCATCGGTTCGCTTCCGAAGGCGAATCTGCTTTTTGAGAACGGAGAGAGGAATTGTTCGCCGTTGAATTTGAAAGTACTTAACCTGTCGACGGGTTCTCGCAATGAGTATCTTTGGTATATGGGTGACGGGACGGAGCCGTTGAAGGTGTTTGAGCCGTTGGATTATGTGTATGTGGCGGATTCGGCAAGAAAAGTGTTTGAGGTGTCGCTGGTGGCGAAGAATCAGTGTGGCAGTGATACTTTGATGCGACCGTTGACGGTGCTGGCGCAGAGCATCCGGGCGTTTTTCGA
>CAMWQQ010000213.1 GCA_947176455.1 uncultured Odoribacter sp.
GAGCACGCAGTTGTATACCCGCTTGACCGGTTTGAATCTCGGACTGAACGGTTATCTCGGTCCCAGGCGTTCCCGTTTGAAGGTGGATTTTGCTACGGAGAATATCCTCTTCTGGCAGGAAGGGCAACTATTGGTAAATCACCTGAAGCTGGGAATCAAAACAGGCATGAAGATAAACCGAGACTCTTTGTTGTATACGTTGGACAAAGCTGTTTTTGACGTGAACGGGATTCGTTTCGGAGCCGGTGGTACTTTGCGCGGAGATTCCGTGAACCGTACGGTGCGGGTAGACATGAAGTACGGGGTTCACATTCCAACTTTGAAAACGTTGCTGGATTTAGTGCCGGACACGATTTTGAGGAAGACGGACGAAGTGGATGTGCGCGGGGAGGTGCTTTGCAAAGGGGAAATTACCGGTCTGTATGGCAGGCATAACATACCTTTGATTACTTCGGAGTTCAGCATTAAGGACGGCTATATCGCTTATGCCGGAATGCCGGCGAGAATCGATACGCTGAATTTGGATTTCCAAGCGTTTGTGGATTTGCAGAAAGAACAGGAGTCTTACGTCCATCTCCGGCATTTTTGTATGAAAGGAGGCGGGACGGATATCGATATCGAAGGAAGGGTTGAGCAGTTGCTGACCGCTCCCGTAGTCAAGGCGAAAGTGGATGCTTTGGTTAATTTCGAGGACCTGACACAGATTTTCCCTTTGGCGGACGGCATCACTTGCAAGGGATCGCTGAAAGCGGCGCTTTTGGGGAAAGTGTTGGTGAGTGACGTGACAGAGGGCAATTATGGAAAAATCAATGTCCGGGGCGGTTGTCAGATGAAAGAGGTGGAAATATTTGTTCCTAAGGACAGCATCGTGATGAATGTGAAATCTGCCGGTTTGGCTTTTTCCTCTAATCGTCAGAATACGAAAACCTTGCAGGGGAAGGACTTGTTGAACGGCATTGTGGGCTATTCCGGTTTGAATATCCATGTGCGGAACAAAGTCCGTTTGTTAATGGATACGACTTATCTGACGTTGAGGACTTCTCCTTTGAGGGATACGACGGCGGTAGCCTCCATGAGTTCCTCTCTGCATTTGGGGCGAACGGTGTTCATTGTTCGTGATACCTTGTTGCTCGGTTTGAAACAGGCGGACGCCAAAGCGGCGTTGACCCCATGGAAAAAGGACAAGAAGGTGCCTCAGGTCAATGCGGAAGTGCAGGTGGACAGTTTGCGTCTGCGTATGCTGGGGAACCGGTTGAATCTGGCGAAAGCGAATGCCGAGGTCGAGGCGGTAAGGGGCAGGCGAAATGCCAAGATATGGCGTCCTTCGGGAACCGTCGAGTTCTCCGGACTGCGTGCCTTTACACCTTACTTCCCTGTCCGGTTGAGGATGCCGGGAACCCGTCTGCGATTCAGTATGAACGAGGTGCAGCTTGATTCAGCGGTGGTGAAGTTGGGACGTTCGGATATGAGGTTGACCGGTCGTTTGACCAATTTGGCGCGTTCTTTCTTCCGGAAAGATACGCTTCGGGGAGAATTGCTGATTACTTCCGACCGGATTGACTGCAATCAACTGATGCGTGCCATGGAGGCAGGAACCGCTTATGCGGCGAAACTTGAGGCTGGATACAGGGATACGATTGGGGGTAACGGTGAAGTGGACGATATGGATGAGTTGCCGGTGGTGAGTGATACGACGGATTTTTCGAGTGGCAGTTCTTTGTTCGTCGTGCCTGCCAACATCGACTTTACGTTCCAGACGGATATCAAGCGGGTATTGTTCGGTAAGGCTCGTTTGGACAATATTCACGGGGAAGTGGTGATGCGAAATCAGTGCATCGAGTTGTCGGATTTGGAGTTGCATTCGTCTGCCGCCAACATGAGTACCTCTGCCATTTACAAGGCGACGGATACATTGAAGGCGTACACTGGTTTTGCCTTGCAGATGCACGACATTCGGATTGACAGCCTGGTTTCTCTGGTGCCTGCGTTGGATACGCTGTTCCCGATGTTGCGTTCTTTTGCCGGAACAGTTGATTTCCATGTTGCGGCGGAGGCGTGGATGGATTCTTCTATGATGATTGACTTGCCTTCGTTAAGGGGTGCGGCCTACCTGGATGGACGTGATTTGGTACTGATGGACGGTGAAACATTTGCCGAGATTTCCAAGAAATTGATGTTTAAGAACAAGGAACGCAATATGATCGATAGCATATCGGTGGATTTGGTGGTGAAGGACGGAACGGTCGAGATTTTCCCGTTCTTGTTGGAAATTGACCGCTACAAGGCGGCTGTCGGCGGACAACACAGCATCGATATGACTTTCAAGTATCACATATCCATCTTGAAGTCTCCTTTGCCGTTCAAAGCGGGAGTGGATATCTCCGGTTCGCTGGAGAAGATGAAGTTCCGTGTCACCAAGGCGAAATACAAGGATCTTTTTGTGCCTTCGCGGAAGACCAAGGTGGACAGTACCCAACTGAATCTGAAGAATCGCATCCGCGAGATGTTGAAAGCGGATAAGCACGAGGATTAGCAGATTGAGGATGATGTATTGAACCCGGGAGAACTGAGCGTGTGCTGGATTTCTCCCGGGTTTCTTGTTGGAGAATTTTCGGGATTATTCTTGTTTTCTCGTTTCCCGGAGCGGTGATTCTTCGGTTTTTGGAGGCTTTTCAACGAGAACATTTTTCTTTTCCGGGGATTTGAAAGACTTGATTCTTTTTCTGCTTTGATTTTTCAGCAGGGCAAAATATTGTTCTTTGGCTCTTTTTTGATATTTCTCGGCAATTTGCGGATAGTCGGAAACATCTTCTTTCATCATTTTTCTGAACGTGTTGATGCACACGGGAATTTCCTTTACGACAAAATTGAGATAGATTTCAATCAATGAGTGCCGACCTTGTTTCAGGTAAGGTTTGGCAATTTGTTGTGCATCATAGGCTAATTTTAGATGACCACGCTGTTTTTCAGTTAACTTCTTTTCATTCATAGTCTAAATTGTTAAAGATAGAGCTTTCAAAAGTCATGAAATGCAATCGGTAAATAAAAAAAGTTGACAAAGTGAGGTGTATCGTTGTGATGAATATATGACTTTATTTAACAATTTAAGAGCTGTTTGGAATTAGACGACTTTTTTTCTGTGTTTACGATGTTTATGATTTTCGATAGATTCAGGGTGTCTGCCAATAATTGGACATTTCCGGTCAGATTGGTCAGGACAAGGCGTGAACGGTTTGCCAGGGCAAGCTGGTTCATCGCGACAAGACAGCCGACGGCACTGCAATCTATCCAGAGAACCTGGCGCAAATCCAGTACGATTTCCTGGTCGGGTTGGGTAACCAGGGGATGCAGTCGGTTTTGCAGTTCTGTAATTCGGGCAAGGTTCAGCCGACGATAGGGGAAGGATAAGACAAGCGTCTGTTTGTGTGTGGTATTTGTTCTCATAACTCTTCCTTTTTTGAAATTTTTTGTAAAATTTGCAAATAGTTCCCGGTGATTCAAATAGTTTACCAAGAGTTGTTATATGAAAGAATGCTGAGGGGAAGAAAGTGGTCGTTTTCGAGGGGTATTTCAGAAAATGGTCTGTCTGTCGTAAAGGTTATTGGTACATTAAATCATTTTGTGTAAGTTTGTACTTCCTAAGATTTACCATGATTTGGTCATCGCTTAGGAGGTAATTTAGTAATTCGTTATTATGAGAAAAGACGAAAGATATAACAAACGCGGTGTTTCCGCTTCCAAGGAGGATGTGCACAATGCCATAAAGAATATCGATAAGGGAGTTTTTCCCCGGGCTTTTTGTAAAATCGTTCCGGATTATCTGGGAGGCGACGAGG
>CAMWQQ010000214.1 GCA_947176455.1 uncultured Odoribacter sp.
CTGCTGAAATAAACCGAATAAAAATATGAATACTATGAACTTATACTTGAAAATAGCCGGCATCGCTTCCCTGGGATTCATCCTGTTCTCCTGCAACAACAACCGCAGCAACTCCTCTTCCGACACCACCACGCCGGTCTGGCTGGAGGAAGTGCGATTCCGGAGCATCGAAGAATACATCACCGCCACCGGAACCGCCAAGGCGGCAAAAACCATTGAAATAAAATCCGAAACGGCGGGAGCCTATCACCTCCAGAAAAACCCGAAAACCGGGAAACCCTACAAACTGGGCGACGTCGTGGAAGCCGGAGCGGTCATCGTCCGCCTGGAAAACAAGGAATATGAAAACAACGTCCAACTGGAAAGCAAAAAACTGCAAATAGAAATCACCGAAAAAGAATGGGAAGGACAAAAAATGCTGTATGAAAAAGGCGGTGCCACCCAAAAAGACGTGAACAATGCCAAAAATTCCTACATCAATGCCCAGTTGGCGCTTGAAAATGCCGAAATCACGCTCGAAAAGCTCAGCATCAAGGCACCGTTCAAAGGCGTCATCGTCAACCTGCCGTACTTCACCCCCGGCGTCGAAGTGGCTTCCGGAAGCGTCATCGCCGGCATTATGGATTACAGCAAAATGTACATCGAAACCCAATTTGCGGAAAGTACCCTGTCCAAAATAGCCGTAGGCCAGCAGGTGCACATCACCAACTACAACATCAAGTCGGACACCCTGAAAGGCATCCTTGCCCAGCTATCCCCCGCCATTAACGAAGACACCCGCACGTTCTCCGGCTATATCGAAATCGAGAACCCCGAACTGAAACTGCGCCCCGGCATGTTCGCCAAGGCGGACATCATCACCGTCCGGAAAGACTCCGTCCTGTCCATACCCAAAGACATCATCAAGAACCGGAGGGGCGGTAAACTGGTGTTCACCGTCGACCGCAACAACGCGGAAGAAAGAATCATCCAGACGGGTATCAGCGACGACAAATACATCGAAGTGGAAAAAGGCCTGCAAGCCGGTGACAGGGTCGTCATCAAAGGACACGACTGGTTGCGCAACCGCAGCAAGGTGAAAGAAATGAAATGATAAGCTATGAACATCACGAAATTCGCAGTAAAATATCCGGTCAGCGTCCTGATGATTACCCTGGGCGTATGTCTGCTCGGTATCATCTCCTATAACAAACTGGGGACAGACCTCTTCCCCGATTTGAAAAATCCGGCACTCTACATCGAACTGGAAGCCGGAGAACGCCCGCCCGAGGAAATCGAGAAACAGTTCGTCGAAAAAATCGAATCGACGGCAGCCCGCCAGGAAGGCGTGAAACAGGTGAGCAGCAGCAGCAAGGTGGGAGGCGCCACCATTACCGTCGAATACGACTGGGACCAGGATATGGACGCCGCATTCCTCGACCTGCAACGGAGTATGTCGCAAATCGGGCAGAGCAGTGACATCACCTCGCTGAACGTCTCCCGCTACGACGCCAACGCCACCCCCGTGATGACCATATCGATGAGCCACAAGGAAATCAAGGATATGAACGAACTGCGCAAGATTGCGGAAAACTATATGCGCAGCGAACTGGTGCGCCTTGACGGAGTCGCCGACATCCAGCTCAACGGGCAGGAAGAGGCATACGTGGAAGTCAACACCAACTCCTATATGCTGGAAGCGTTCAACCTGACGGCGGAAACCATCGCCTCCAAAATCGAAGGGATGAACCGCAACGTCTCCGGTGGCTCTATCGTGAACAACGACATCCAATACACCATTAAAGGCGTCAACCTGCTGAAAAGCATCGAAGACATCCAAAACATCATCGTCGCCTTCAAGACACCGACCGCCAACGAATCCGCATCGAACGTGAAAGCTCCCGTCTACCTGAAAGACGTGGCGGAAGTCAGCCTGAAAAACAAAAACCCGGAAAACCTCGTCCGTTACAACGGCGAAAGGGCGTTGAGCATCAGCATATACAAGGAAAACAAATACAACACGGTCAAGGCGGTTGAAAACATCACCGGCAAACTGGAAGAATTGCAAAAAAGTATGCCGGGCTATGAGTTCAACATCATCAGCAACCAAGGTGATTTCATCGGCGCCTCCATTGGCGAAGTGAAAGATTCCGCCGTCATCGGCATCCTGCTTGCGATGCTGATTCTCTACGTATTCCTAAGACGCATCAACACCACGCTGATTGTCAGCATTTCCATCCCGGTGTCCATTATCGCCACATTCAACCTAATGTATTTCAATGGGTTGACCATTAACATCATGACCTTGGGCGGACTTGCCTTGGGCGCGGGTATGCTCATCGACAACGCCATTGTGGTGATGGAAAACATCTACCGGAATCTCGAAAACGGACTGTCGGCAAAGGATGCCGCCATAAAAGGAACATCCGAAGTCGCCGGGGCAATCACCTCGTCCACCCTCACCACGATTGTGGTATTCCTGCCCATCGTCTATATCCAGGGCGCCGCGGGGGAACTGTTCAAGGAACAGGCGTGGACCGTGTCCTTCTCCCTGATTTCCTCGCTGTTCGTCGCCATACTGCTGATGCCCATGCTGGCTTCGCAATACATCACCAAACCGGCAGGCAACCAAGGTTCCGTTAAAATCAGCGGTTACGGCAAATTTGTCGGCAGACTGCTCCGCCACCGGTATGCCGTCGCCTTGACGGCGCTGTTGCTGGTTATCGGCAGCTACCTGCTCATTCCCCTGCTCGATATGGAATTTATGCCCAAAGCCGAGTCCCGGGAATTTTCCACCTACATCACGCTCGAACCCGGCACCCGGCTGCAAAGCACGGACAACGCCGCCGCCACGATCGAGAGTATGATTGCCGAACTGGCAGGCGACGACCTGGAATGGATATTCACCCAGGTGGGTCCGTCCAATACGGAAAGCCAGACCAGCGGTAAACTGGAAGAGGAGAATCAGGCGGAAATCAAAACCAAAATCAAAAACCATTCCCAGGTGGATGCGGATTACATCATCAGCCAACTGAACCACAACTACAAAGTGCCCGAAGGCGTGGAAATATCCTTCGAGAAAGAACAATCCGCCCTGCAAAGCATACTGGGAACGGAAGGCGCGCCGGTCGTCGTGGAAATCAAGGGGGAGGAACTGGAACTCATCGAAGAAATCAGCAACGAAGTCAAAGAGAAAATGGCATCCATTCCCGGCTTGTACGACATCCGCACCTCGATGGAACAAGGCGCGCCGGAAGTCAACATCTCCATAGACCGGCTGAAAAGCGGCATCTACGGCGTGGACATCGCCTCCGTAGCTTCGCAAGTGAAAAACAAGCTCAACGGCACCACCGCCAGCTCCTACGAATCGGAAGGCGAACCGGTCGACATCGAAATCCGGGTTCCGGAAATATCCCTGTCCGAATTGCGGGACGTTGAAATCCTCCAGGGAGAAAAGAAATACCGTCTGGGAGAAATAGCGGAAGTCACCCTGACCACCGCCCCCAAGGAAATCAACCGGAACAACCAGAACCGTATCGGCAAAGTCACCGCCATGCTGGAAAAAGGCTATACCCTGGGAAGCGTCACTCCGGAAATCAACGCCCGGCTCCAAGACATCCAATTCCCTGCCAAATACTCGGCAAAAATCACCGGGGAAGAGGAAAAAAGAGCCGAATCATTCAACGGGCTTTCCTTCGCCCTGCTGCTTTCCATTATCCTGGTCTATATGGTTATGGCATCGCAGTTCGAATCGCTACGGCATCCGTTCACCATTCTGCTGACCATTCCGCTGGCAGGCGTGGGCTGCATCTATGCCTTCCTGCTGACCGGGTCGTCGCTCAATATGATGGC
>CAMWQQ010000215.1 GCA_947176455.1 uncultured Odoribacter sp.
CCGCGATATTCATAAAGACATCCTTTGCCGCCAGCTTGAATCCGACTCTTTTTTCCAACACCGCCAACAGCATATTCAGACGCCGGGAGTCGAAGACTGTCGCAGAACGCTGGGGCACCCCGTAGGCGGCAGTCGACACCAAGGACTGCACCTCCAGCAGAATCGGCCGTACCCCCTCCACCGTCGCCGATACGGCAATTCCGCTCAGCTCCTGGTCGTGATTGGAAAGCAATAGTTCCGACGGATTGGCCACCTGGCGCAAGCCGGATTGCAACATTTCATAAATACCGATTTCCGAAGTAGAACCAAAACGGTTTTTCATCGACCGGAGAATCCGGTACATATATTGCTGGTCACCTTCAAAGTGCAACACGGTGTCCACCATATGCTCCAATATTTTCGGTCCGGCAAGCTGTCCGTCCTTCGTGATGTGTCCAATCAATATGGTAGATATCGTATTTTCCTTGCTGAAGCGCAACAACGCATTCGTACATTCCCGAATCTGGGACAGGCTTCCCGGAATGGAATCCACCGCCTCCGTCGCCAAGGTCTGAATGGAATCGATAATCAACAGGTCCGGCTGAATGCTTCTTGAATGCTCCAAGACCATTTCCAGCGAATTTCCGGACAGAAACAGACACTCGTCGCTATCTCCTCCCAGACGCTGTGCCCTCATCTTGATTTGTGAAATACTCTCCTCTCCGGACACGTACAACACTTTTCCGCAACGGTTGTGCAGGGCGAATTGCAACACCAAGGTCGATTTTCCGATGCCCGGCTCTCCTCCCAACAGAATCATAGAACCCGGCACCATTCCGCCTCCCAGCACCCGATTCAGCTCCTGGTCGCCGGTATCTATCCGTTCGTCCGCATTGACCTTGATTTCAGACAGGCGCAAAGCCTTGGATGACGGCGTGGCAATCATAGCGTTTCCCCGTCCCTTGGCGACAACCTCCACTTCCTCGACAAAGCTGTTCCATTCCCCGCAAACATTGCAACGTCCGGTCCATTTCGCCTCCTTCGCACCGCAATTCTGACAGATAAAAACCGTTTTCGACTTCGCCATACTCTTTTAAAAAAATTCCTCGTCCTCTTCGTTCATTTCCTCTTCCACCTCCATTGTCTCATTTGCAACCGCGACTCCCTCGTCGCAATTGAATCTCCGGGCAAAGTCAGCAGGGTATCCGAAAGGTCCGGTGTACACATTCAATTTGTCATCGGCATACACCTTTTGCAAAAATTTCGCCCAAATCGGCAACGCCATACTTGCACCCTGACCGTTTGCCAGATTCTGGAAATGAATGGAGCGGTCCGCGGCGCCTACCCACACTCCTCCGACCAGTTCGGGCGTTATCCCCATAAACCAGCCGTCAGCGTGCTCCTGGGTCGTTCCCGTCTTACCGCCCATCGGATTTGTCAAATTATACCTGAAACGCAACCGCATTCCGGTTCCGTTGTTCACCACGCCTTCCAGCAGGTTGCACATCAGATGCGCCGTATTCTCCGTAATCACTTCCCGGCTTTCCGACTGGAAGGTCGCCAGCGTATTGCCGAATTTGTCCTCGATGCGCGAAACCAGCAACGGAGAACGGTACACCCCTTTGTTCGCAAAAATGGAATAGGCGGCCACCATTTCCTTCACCGATATTTCGGCAGTTCCGAGGAATACGGAAGGTACCGGGTCGATGAAGCTGGTAATGCCCATTTTGCGCGCCATATGAGCGACAGCCTGGGGAGTAAATTGCTTCAACACCCACGCCGATATGTTGTTTTCGGAATTTGCCAATCCCCAGCGCAAAGTCACCATTTCTCCCTTCCGCCTCGTTCCTCCCCGGGCAGTCCACGGCTCTCCGGTCGGCAACACGAAGGTCTGCGGGATGTTCGGCACCTTGTCGCACGGATTCAAGCCCTCCTGCATCGCCAGCGTATAAAGAATCGGCTTAATCGTGGAACCGACCTGCCGTTTCCCGACACTCACCATATCATACATAAAATAACGGTAATCCGGTCCGCCGACATAGGCCTTCACATTGCCGTTCTTCGGATTCATCACCATAAATCCGGAACGGAAAAACGACTTGTAATGCTTGACGGAATCCATTGGGGTCATCGTCGTATCGCGCACGCCTTTCCACGTGAACACCTGCATATCGACCGGCTGGTCGAAAATTTCCCGGATTTCCGCCATACTCTTTCCCGCCTTGACCAATTGACGGTAACGATCAGACTGTTTCACGGAACGCATCAGGGCTCCCTCTATCTCCTCCGGAGTCATATCGTTGGAAAACGGGGAATTTACTTTCTGCACCTTTTCCTGGTCAAACAGAGGCTGTAAATCCTGTGACAAATGCTCCCGAACCGCCTCCTCCGCATATCTCTGCATACGAGAATCCAAAGTAGCGTAAATCTTCAAGCCGTCCGAATACAAATCGTAAGGATTGCCGTCCGCCTTCGTGTTCTTTTTGCACCACCCGTAAAGCGGGTCGGTTTCCCACGCAATCGAATCCAGCCTGTACTGGCTTATGCTCCGGTAATTCTTCCGCACCGGCTTGTTTGCCGTCATATACAGACGAAGATATTCCCGGAAATAAGTAGCCAGTCCCTCCTTGTGGTCCACCCGCTTGAAATTCAGTCCCAACGGCAACATTTTCAAGGAATCGTACTCCCTCCAGCTAATCTTCCCGTACTTGTACATCTGATGCAGTACGACATTCCGACGATTCAACGTCAATTCCGGACGCCTCACCGGATTGTAATAAGAGGAATTTTTCGCCATTCCCACCAGCATCGCCGCCTGCTCAATTTTGAGGGAATCCAACGGCACCTGAAAATAGATTTCAGCGGCAGAGCTGATACCCACCGCCAGATTCAGGAAATCGTACTTGTTCAGATACATCGTCATAATCTCCTCCTTGGTATAGCTCTTTTCCAAGCGCACGGCGATGACCCATTCCCTGAATTTACGGATAGCCAGCTCAAAGGCGTTCAAGTCCGGTTCGCGGGGAAACAACATCTTTGCCAACTGCTGGCTTATGGTACTACCTCCTCCGGCAGAAGAATTGCCCGTCAGCAGTCCTTTGAGTACACGGAAAAGTCCGCGCACATCCACACCGCTGTGTTCATAGAACCGGACATCCTCGGTAGCCACCAAGGCATCGATGACAGAAGCAGGGATTTCCCGAAATTCGGTATATTTCCGGTTTTCCTTCTCGAAATACTTGTTCATAACGGGACCGTCCGCAAAATAGACCTCAGAGGCAAAGCGATTGTTCGGGTTTTCCAACTCTTCAAATGTGGGCATAAAACCCAGGTTTCCGTTGGAAATCAACCAGAAGAAAAAAACAATCGCGGCAATGCCGGCTAAAACAACCGCCCAGAACAACACCACTAATTTCCAATATTTTTTCAACATACCTAATCGTATAAAATTCAGCACACAAAGCTAATCAAATAAATAAACAATTATTCCAAGGTACGGAGAAAAAGCATATTCCGCTCATCCGGCTACTTGTACTCGTCCCACGCCTTGATTGCCATATCCGACTTGTCCACCTTGCAAATCGCATAGATAAAGGCGCTGGCAAGCCGGGCGTTCGTAATCAGCGGAATGTTGTAATCCACTGCCGCACGCCGGATTTTGTAACCGTTGTCCAGTTCCCGCTTGGTGTAGTTTTTCGGAATATTGATGACCAGGTCGATTTTCTTGTTGCGGAGATAATCCATAATATTCGGCTCCTTTTGCTCGTCCGGCCAATGGAGCAATGTCACCTGGATGCCGTTCTCCTCAAAGAATTTCGCCGTACCTGCCGTGGCAAAG
>CAMWQQ010000216.1 GCA_947176455.1 uncultured Odoribacter sp.
GGTCGCGTGCGTCTTTAATCGGAGTTTCGGCATTGGGGGTGGGCACGATTTCCAGTTTGTCGCCATCTTTCACCAGCCATACCCAGCCGGAACCGAACAGGGAAGTGCCTGCTTGGGCAAACTGCTCTTTAAAAACGGTCAGGTTTCCGAAAGTTCGATTAATCGCTTCCAGGGTTTTGGCATGTGGCGTTTCATCACCAGGCTGGTGCAAGGTTTCAAAATAGAAATAGTGGTTGAATACCTGGGCGGCGTTGTTAAATAGTCCGCCGGAAGACTTGCGGATGATTTCATGTAAGGGAAGCGACTCAAAGGGAGTTCCCGCCTTTAATTTGTTCGTGTTGTCGATGTAGGTTGCCAGATGCTTGCCATAGTGATATTGTACGGTCTTCTCGCTGATGTAAGGCGCCAACGCATTTTCCGCATAGGGCAGAGGTTGCAACACAAATTTGTTCTCCTGGCTTTTGGCGTTTACTTTCTCACAGGAAAGCAATCCGCAATTGTACTTTTCTGTTTTCATGTTTTTTTCGTTTAAAATGAACAGGTGAGTTTACGAAAACCGGTCGGAAGGGTTGCGGAAACTCGAATCAAGCAATGAGTAACGAAAAAAAATGTCGGAAAGAGTTGCTCTTTACTAAAAAGTAGCTATATTTGTACTAATTTAAAATATGTAATGAATACAATTTTATAATGATTATAAATAAAAATCCTCGGGAATATCTGCAAAGTTACGGGATAAAGCCTTCGCTTCAGCGGATTGCCATTGTGGAATATTTGATGAAGAATCGGATACATCCGACCATTGAGGATATTTATAACGCATTATACATTCAAGTGCCGACTTTGTCCAAGACAACGGTTTACAATACGCTGAAATTGTTTGTGGAGCAAGGCGCTGTATTGGCTTTGGTTATTGACGACAAGAACGTTCGTTTCGACATTGACACGTCTTGTCATGCTCATTTCCAATGTTGCAGTTGTCATCGGATATGGGATATTCCGGTAGGGAATGCCGACTTGTTGCAGGTTAGACAAATCGATGATTTACTGATAACGGAAAGTCACTTGTATTATAAAGGTTATTGTAAGCATTGTAACAATAAAATGGTGGGATCATCCTGCTAAATCAATATGAATTAATAAAACGAAAAGTTATGAAAAAGTTTATTTGTACCGTGTGCGGTTACGTTTATGAAGGTGAACAAGCTCCTGAATTTTGCCCGCAGTGTAAAGTTCCGGCAAACAAGTTCAAAGAAATGACGGAAGCAGAAGGCGCATTGACATTCGTGGATGAACACGTTATCGGCGTTGCCAAAGGCGTGGATGCCGAAGTGCTTGAAGGATTGAAGGCTCACTTCAACGGAGAATGCACGGAAGTAGGTATGTATCTGGCAATGAGCCGTCAGGCAGACCGGGAAGGTTATCCGGAAGTGGCAGAGGCTTTCAAGCGTTACGCTTGGGAAGAGGCTGAACACGCTGCCAAATTCTGTGAATTGCTGGGAGAGTGCGTATGGGATACCAAAACCAACCTGAAAAAACGCATGGAAGCAGAAGCGGGTGCCTGCGAGGATAAAAAACGCATTGCCACCCTGGCGAAGAAACTGAATCTGGATGCCATTCATGACACCGTACATGAAATGTGCAAGGATGAAGCTCGCCACGGAAAAGGTTTTGAAGGTCTGTACAACAGATATTTCAAAAAATAAGGAAACACCGACTTGGACGCATGGGACAGGTACCGTTTCGGCGGAACTGTCCCATTTTTTATGATTGGGAGAGAGGTTGTAAAATGAAATAACTCTTTTACACCGAAAGGCATAAAAGAGTTATCTTCTTGTTCAATCCGTCTTGAAAGTCGGCTTAAATCTTTGCATTCACGATGGCAAGGATTTCCGCTTCGAGCTGGTTGGCTTTGGCGACGATTTCTTCGCCCTGTTTGATGATGTCGGCGGCGAAAGCCTTATCTTCCAGTCCGGCGGCATTAATCTTGACATTCAGGAAAGCCCCCATGACTCCGGCACGTGCGGCCAGAGCACCGACACCGGCATCGGTTACCGAATTCGGATTGCCGATTTCCGCCATTGCCTTGGCTACGGACATACATTCATAGCACAAGCGCATGGTCTTGAACGGAACTTCCGTGGCAAAACGAGTCGCTTCCTGAACGGCACGTTGACGGGCAGCCTTTTCCTCCTCAGTCTTCTTGGGCAAACCGAAAGCATCCATGATTTTATTGAAAGCGTTGGTGTCCTCGTCCACCAATTTGATGAGCTCGGTCTGGTAGGATTTGCCTTTTTCTGCCCAATCGCTGAATTCTTCCCAACGCTCGTCCCAACCGCGCTTGTGAGAGGAGAGGTTTGCCACCATGCTTCCCAGTGCCGAACCCATGGCACCCATATAGGCTGAAATCGAACCTCCACCGGGAGCCGGTGATTCGGAAGCCGTCTCGTCGGCAAACTCTGCCAAATTCATATCTATCAGTTTCTTTTTCCCCTTGTTGGCTTCATCCTCCAGGATATACTCGATGATTTTCTTGTGCGGGTCGAAAGGATAAAGTTCATCCAATCCCAATGATTTCACGGCAATCTTGATCAGTTCCTTGTCGGAAATTCCCGTGGAGCGTTGCTGTTTCCGCAGGAAATAGCGTCCTGCCTCCAGCATGGCGTTCAAAGGAATGACTCCGACCAATTCGGAACCCGTCACTCGGATGCCCCGGTCTGCCGCCTTGCGACACACTTCGTCAAAAGCCTCGTGCATGGAGGTAACGGATATGTCCGTCAGATTCATGGAAATCTGTGCGATTCCGTACTCTTCGATAAACCAGCCGATAGCCTTTACGGATTTCAGTGTTCCGGGAATCATGACCGGTTTGCCGTTTTCATCCAATACTTTTTTGCCGGTAATCGGGTTGCCTTCCCGTTTTACCCGTCCCCGTTCCCGTACATCGAAAGCGATGGAATTGGCTCGGCGGGTAGAGGTGGTGTTCAGGTTGACGTTGTATGCCACCAGGAAATTACGGGCACCAACGGCAGTTGCCCCGGTCTTGGCAGTCCAGGCGTTCAGTTCGCGGGGACCGAAATCGGGATGCCACGTCTCACTGGACAACCGTTCTCCCAGAGCTTCGTATTCCCCGGCACGGCAGGTTGCCAGGTTCTTGCGTTCCGGCACGTAAGCGGCGCTTTCGTAGCAATATACCGGAATGTTCAATTCTTCACCAATGCGTTTAGCCAGTTTCCGGGCGTATTCCACCGTTTCTTCCATGGTAATGCCGGAAACCGGAACCAACGGACATACATCCGTAGCACCGAAGCGGGGGTGTGCCCCTTTGTGCTTTGCCATGTCTATCAATTCCGCCGCTTTCTTCACCGCACGAAAAGCCGCTTCGCAAACCGGTTCCGGTTCGCCGACCATGGTCACCACGGTACGGTTGGTCGCTTTGCCCGGGTCTACGTCGATTACACTGACGCCTTCGACGGTTTTCATCGCCTCCGTAATCTGGTCGATGATATGCATGTCGTTTCCTTCACTGAAATTGGGAACGCATTCGATTAGTTTTTTCATGTGTTTTCTTTTAGTTGTTATTGGATTATTAATATTGTTCGCCTCTTAAAAATACGGTCTCGATGAGATTTGCCGTGTAGGCATAAGGAAGATACTCTATTCCTGAAATGGGAGTAGTGATATAGAAGTTGGCAAGTTTGCCAACGGCTATGCTACCGACTTCTTCCTGTACGCCCATCGCGTATGCCGTATTGATGGTCGTCGCATGGATGACCTCTTCCGGCAACATCTTGTAATTGATACAGCCC
>CAMWQQ010000217.1 GCA_947176455.1 uncultured Odoribacter sp.
CCCTTTCTGCTCCAACGGGAGAAATAAAGAGAAATCCGCCTATGTGCCTCGCAGTGTCTCATCTTCTTCAATTAGGACCGCCAAATTACAAAATAAATTCTAATTTTGCCCCGATAAAATCACGAATCTATGAAATCTGGTTTCCTGCCCTTTTTGTTTGCCGTACTGCTGACCGCCACGTTGCCGGCAAAGGCAAAAAATTACAACCTCCGTTCGTACGGACTGAAAGCCAATACGACAAGCAACTCTGCTCCGATATTGGCGGATGCCGTTCGCAAAATCGTTGCCGGACACCAAGACGATACGCCAATCGTACTACGCTTTGCCAAAGGCGAATACCACTTCTATCCGACCCCGGAATTGGAACGGGAATATTACATTTCCAACCACGACCAGAGCAACCCCAAATCGGTCGGCATTCCGTTGGAGAACCTGCAAAACATCGTGTTGGACGGACAGGGCGCACGATTCATTTTTCACGGCAGGATGCTACCGTTAAGCCTGTTCAACTGCCAGAACTGCACGTTGAAGAATTTTTCCGTCGATTTTGAAAATCCGCACATCACCCAGTTCAAAGTCCTCGCCAACGACACCGCCACCAGAGAAATCACCTTCGAGGTCGCCCCCTGGGTCAACTACGAAATAGACAACGGTACTTTTGTCGCTCTCGGTGAAGGCTGGCAACACACGCCGCAAGCCTGCATCGCCTTTGACGGAACCACTCGCCATATCGTTTTCAATACCAGCGACCTGGGCGTAAATTTCCGGCAAGTCAGCGAGAAATCTCCGCACGTCATCGTTGCCGGCAACTGGAAACAGCCCAAGCTGACACCCGGTACCGTGATTGCCGGACGCACCTGGCACCGTCCCACCCCGGGCATTTTCATTCACCATTCCCAACACACCCGACTGGAAAATGTACAGGTGCATTATGCCGAAGGCATGGGACTGCTGGCACAGCTCTGCGAAAACATCACCCTGGACCGTTTCGGCGTATGTCTGAAAGGGAAAGACGATCCCCGCTATTTTACCACCCAGGCGGATGCGACACACTTTTCCGGATGCAAGGGAACGATTGTTTCCCAAAACGGACTTTACGAAGGCATGATGGACGATGCCATCAACATTCACGGCACCTACTTGAAAGTCATTGAAAAAAATGACGATTATACGCTGACCGCCACCTATATGCACTCCCAAAGCTGGGGATTTTTCTGGGGAGAACCCGGAGACACGGTGCAGTTTGTCAAATCGGCAACCATGGAAATCACCGGCGAAAGGAATACCATCGCCACTATCTCGGCACAGGACAAACCCACTCCCCACGGAGCCAAAACGTTTAAAATCCGTTTCACCCAACCGCTTCCGTCCGCATTGAATAGCGGTGAAAGTTTCGGCATCGAAAACCTGACCTGGACTCCGGAAGTCGAATTTTCCCACAACACGATTCGGAACAACCGTGCGCGCGGCACCTTGTTCAGCACGCCCAAAAGGACGCTGGTTACCGGCAATCTGTTCGACCACACGTCCGGCACGGCAATCCTGCTCTGCGGCGACTGCAACGGCTGGTACGAAACAGGGGCTTGCCGGGAAGTGATTATCCGGGGAAACCGTTTTGTAAACGCCTTGACCAATCAGTTTCAGTTCACCAATGCCGTCATCTCCATTTATCCGGAGATACCGAACCTCGCCGGTCAGCAAAAATTCTTTCACGGCGGTGAAGGTACTCCAAAGATAATCATCGAAGACAACGAGTTTGAAACCTTCGACGAACCCATATTGTACGCCAAATCCGTCCAAGGGCTGGTATTCAAGAACAATACCGTCAAGCATAACCGGGATTTTCCGGCATTCCACTGGAACAAACACCCCTTTTTCTTTGAAAAGGTGTCCAATATATTCATTCAAAAAAATGTTTTTGACCGGCCTTTTCAGGCTGAACGGGACATCCGCCTGAATATGACGCCCGAAAATGAAATACACGCAGACTAAAATGAAAAAAGCCATCGTACTGCTATCCGGCGGTTTGGATTCCACCACCGCCCTGTATCTGGCAAAAAGCCAAGGATTTGACGAGATCTACGCCCTGACTTTCTTGTATGGACAGAAACACGACAAGGAACTGAAAAGCGCGATAGCCGTCGGCAAGACCGCCGGCGTCAAGGAACACAAAATCGTCAACCTGTTGCTCAACCAATGGAGCGGTTGCGCATTGACAGACCCCGAAATCGAAGTCGAAGACGGCAACATTGACCGGCAGGACATCCCGGCGACCTACGTTCCGGCACGGAACATGGTGTTCCTCTCCGTGGCGGCATCCTGGGCGGATGCGTTGGAAATCACGGACATTTTCATCGGGGTCAGCGAAGTGGACTATTCCGGCTACATCGACTGCCGGGAAGCGTTCATCCGGGCAATGGAAAACGCCATCAACCAAGGAACCGTCCTGGGCGTTGAAAAACACCGGCACATCACCATTCACGCTCCTTTTATGCACATGACCAAAGCCGAAGAGGTGCGACTCGGCATCCGGCTGGGCGTGGATTACGGACAAACCTGGACCTGCTACCGGGGAAACGAAAAACCGTGCGGTACCTGCGACAGTTGCCTGCTCCGGGCAAAAGCCTTTGCCGAAGCCGGCGTTGAAGACCCTTTGACCCAACCCTGATGCAAAAGATTGAATGATGATTATCCGTAAGCTATTTAAATTTGAAGGAGCGCACATCGTGCGCAATTGCACCTCCCAGCGTTGCCGGGAGAACATACACGGCCATTCCTATCAAGTGGAAGTCTTCATTACCTCCGACCGCTTGGACAATGGCTATATGGTGATGGATTTCTGCCGACTGGAACAGGTGAAAGAGTTCATTGAAAGTTTCGACCACTCCTATGCCCTCTGGAATGAAGAACCCGAGGCATTCAAGACCTTCATTCATACCTACAACCGCAGAGTGGTCGAGATTCCGGTTTCTCCTTCCGCCGAAGGATTCGCCCTGCTGTTCCATTACGTCATCGACCGGATTCTGCAACACACCGAAAAAATCAACGGAGAAGGACACATCCGCCTGCACTCCGTTCGTGTCCACGAAACGGCAACCGGTTATGCCGAGGCTTTCCGGGAAGATTTAGACCTGGTCCGCTTTCACCTGAGCGACATCCATTTTTCGGAAGGCATCCGCTCGGAATGGAAAGATGCAACATGGTGGAACCGTCTATTGCAATAAGTAAGCACGTATGTTACTGGCAAAAGACGGCATATTTCCGATAACCGTGGACCGGCAAGGCAGACCGTTGCCCGAACAGCCGGCTTCCCGCCTGGACATTCCGGGCACGATACAGGGAGAAGGAAAGTTAAACGGCATACCTTCCCTGTTCATCCGATTGGCAGGCTGCAATCTGCATTGCGGTTGGAAAACGGATGACGGGCATTTTTCGCCCTGCGACACGGCATACGCCGCTTACGATGTTCAGGGAGCGTATGCTATGGAAGTAGAGGACATTTGCCAGACCGTTGTCCGGAATAGCGGAAACCTCCGGCATATAGTCATTACCGGAGGCGAACCACTACTTCAAAACAAGGAATTGAAAGTCCTGTGTTCCAAATTAAAAGAGGCAGGTAACTACCACATTACTTTGGAAACAAACGCCACGATATACGACGAAGCAGTCGCCGAACACCTTGATTTTTTCAGCTTGTCCCCCAAATTAAGCAGTTCCCATCCAGGACAGCATAAGATTTCCGTTTATCACGACCGCATCCAGTCGTTCATCACCCACGCCAGGAAATACCGAAAAGATTTTA
>CAMWQQ010000218.1 GCA_947176455.1 uncultured Odoribacter sp.
GGGTCAGGAGCCGGTCAACGAACAGAAATTCGCTGAGGCGGTTGCCCGCGTTTCCGTGTTGGTGCGGGTGGCTCCTGAAATCTTTGAAATGGATCTCAATCCGCTCCTCGGCAACAAGGACCAGGTAGTGGCTGTCGATGCCCGTATCCGAATTGAAAAATAAGTATGTATGAAAAAACAAGATTTCATATTTCTAATAGGGGTGGCAGTTCTGCTGCTGCCCTTTTTTATTTGTCCGCCTGTCACGGCGTGGTATCACTCCTTCAATGCCACTCACGGTATGGTGATGAGCTTTTTGAAGTTTGCCATTCTTTCCACGTTGGGAGAAATGATCGGTTTGCGCATTGCCTCTGGCGTTTACAACCGCAAAGGTTTCGGCATTCTGCCCCGGATGCTCGTTTGGGGAGTGCTCGGAATGGGCATCAACGTGGCGATGATTATTTTTTCCAACGGTACGCCGGTGTTGCTTCAATACCTTGGTATGGCTGACGCGCCTGCCCTTTTCCAGTCGTCCGCCCTTACCTGGAGGAAAGTCCTGGTCGCCTTTGCCGTTTCCGTCAGTATGAACACTTTCTTTGCGCCCGTCTTTATGACGTTGCACAAAATCACCGATACCCACATCCTCCGGCACGGCGGAACGCTTCGCGGTTTCTTTACCCCGCTGTGTATGGGCGAAATTATGGCGGGTCTCAACTGGCGTGTTCTCTGGGGCTTTGTCTTTAAAAAGACTATTCCCCTTTTCTGGTTTCCGGCGCACACGATAACTTTCCTTTTGCCCGGCAATATGCGTGTGCTGTGTGCCGCCCTGCTCGGTGTTGTGCTCGGTATACTGCTTGCCGTTGCCGCCCGCAAGGGAGAGAAGTCGTAAGATTTTCCGCCTTAGATTTCGATGTCCGTCAGACTTCCGTAAGGGATGTCTTCATTGAAGGAGTCTTCGACCGAGCAGATGCCGGCGTAGACCAAGGCGCAGGCGATGACGCCCCGGTGGGTGAAGATGCAAGGGTGGGCATGACCCGAATGGAGCAATTCGCGGAGAAATGCCGCCACCCGGGCGCATTGGTCCTCGTAGCTCTCGGCACCGCCGGCAGGCGTGTGAATCCAGTCGTCGTACCAGCGTTGCAGGGCGGGGTCGGTGATGTCGTCCCATTTCTGCATTTCCCATTTCCCGAAGTTCAGTTCTTTCAGCCGTTCATCGACAATGGGATGCGGGAAACCGCAGAAGTTCGCCAGTTTGTGGCAACGGGAGAGCGGACTGCTGTATGCGATGTCGAAGGATTTGCCGGCAAGGGCGGCTTTCACCCGGCTTGCCTCCGTCTCAAAGGAAGTGGCGACATTCACGTCGCTCCAGCCGTAACAGATGCCGGGTTCGACGGCGACGCTGGTGTGGCGTATCAACGTGATTTTCATCTTATCCCGAAAAAATTAGGGGCGTGCAGTTGTATGGCAAACAAAAGAGCGACGCCCAGATAATAAGACAATTCCGCAACTAAAACCGTCGCGCCGCAACAATCCCCCGTATAGCCTCCGATTTTGCGTTTGAGAAAACACCGGAAGAGGATAACGGTGACAACGGGGAAAATCATTGCGGGGAATGGGGCTTTGAGTAGCCAAAGCACGAGCAGGCAGATAAGCCCGACCTGGGTAAATTCCTGCCAGCGGATTTTGCGGTAAAGCACCTTGGTCTTGCTTTCCTCCTCGGAGCGGGCGTAGGGCAACGAGTTAATCATAACGGCGGTGCAAAACTTGGCACATACGTCCGCCCCGATGAAAATGCCCCAGATTTGCGAAAAGGGCATAAGGCAAGAGCTGAGGTCTGCGAGCAGGGCGGTGTAAAGAAAGAAATAGGCAATCAGTCCGATGACGCCGTAGGTGCCGATGTGCGAGTCCTTCATGATGCGAAGGATGCTTTCTTTGTCCCGTCCGCCTCCGAAGCCGTCGCAGAAGTCGGCAAGTCCGTCTTCGTGCAGTGCGCCCGTCAACCCGATGCGGGCGATGATTGCCAGCATGCACGCCGGAATGGAAGTGACGACCTGCGATGCCAGATAAAAGACACCCCAGGTGGTCGCGCCTGTGAAAAAGCCGACAACCGGCCAGTAGAGAAGCGCGGAGGCATAGTGTCGCTTTTCGACCTGCACGATGCGCCAGAGGGGTAGCCGGGTGAAAAGCATAACGGCGGCGAAAAAGGATTTCATCTGCTTAAAAGTATTTGGTGACGGAGGCTTCCTTGAAACTGTTCATTTCGTTTATCATACGAACGGCGGACTCGATAATGGGGTAGGCGCATATCGCTCCCGTTCCTTCGCCCAGCCGGAGACTGAGGTGCAATAGCGGACGGGCGTTCAGGGCATCCAGTACCAATTTGTGTCCGGCTTCATCCCCTTGGTGTCCGAAAATGCAATATTCGAGCACGTCGGGGTACAGCTTGCTGGCCGCCAGGATGCAGTTGGTCATAATGAAGCCGTCGATGATGATGGTCATACCCAGTTCCGCCGCCTGCAACATACCTCCTACGGCGGCGACCATTTCAAAACCGCCGAACCAGCGCAGGATGTCTTCTACGGAATGGTCGCCGGAGTAATGGCTCATGGCACGGCTCAGTACGTCGTATTTGTGCAGGATGCCTTGGTTGTCCAGTCCGCTGCCGGCTCCGACGCACTCTTTCAGCGGAATGCCGGTGAAGTAGGACATCCAGATAGAGGATGCCGACGTGTTCGCCATACCCAGTTCGCCGAAACTGATGATGTTGGTGCCTTCCTGATACGCCCATTGCACCATTTCCGCGCCGATTTCGATAGCTCGTTCCATTTCCTCGCGGGTCATAGCGGGTTCGTGGAGATAGTTGCTGGTGCTTTTCCGGATTTTCCGGTCGATGAGTCCCGGCAACTGCCCGAAGTCCGCATTGACGCCGCAGTCTACCACTTTCAAGATGAAACGGTGCTGTCGGGCGAACAGATTGATGCCGGCACCGCCTTTCAGGAAATTGTAGATTTGTTGGGCGGTGACTTCGGGGGCTGAAAAGCTGACCCCTTCCTTGACTATACCGTGGTCGGCGGCGAATACGATGTTTTGGGGCATCCGCAGAACGGGCGACAGGCTTTGCTGTATGGTGCCGATTTGTACGGCAAGCTCTTCCAGGCGTCCCAGGGAGCCTTTGGGTTTGGTGAGGTTGTCGATTTTGTCCTGCAATGCCGGAACGATGCTTTTGTCCGGTTTCTGGATATGAAAAGTTTTCATTTTTGAATGTTATCGGTTAGGTGTTTATTTTATTTTCATCGGGATGCCGGACATCATCAGCACGACTTCGTCGGCTTGGGAGGCGACGTATTGGTTCATCCACCCTTGCAGGTCCGTGAACCGGCGTTGTATGAGGTTTTCGGAGGTTCCGCCCATACCTATTTCGTTGGTGACGAAAATGAAGGTGGCGGATTGGCGGGTGAAGCGGTCGAATTCGGCTTTTAATTCTTGCAGGGATTTTTCCGTGTCCGAATCGTTGTCAAAGAAAAAGTTGGTTGCCCAAAGGGTCAGGCAGTCGATGACGATGACCCGATTTTCCAAGGGATGTTTGCTCAACGCTTTTTCCTCCTCGATGTTCGTCCATTGCGGTCCCCGTTCCTCCTGGTGATGCCGGATTCTTTTCCGAAATTCGTCATCCCAGACCCTGGATGTGGCGAGGTACACCGGGTGTTCGGACAGTTGTAGCGCCAGTTTCTGGGCATAACCGCTTTTCCCCGACCGTTGTCCTCCGGTGACTAATATGATTTTCCTTTCCATATATGCGAAATTGACCCGTAAAGATATAAA
>CAMWQQ010000219.1 GCA_947176455.1 uncultured Odoribacter sp.
TTCTTCTTCCGACCAGCTGACCGTACAATTCTGCGAAAGTCCCTTTTTCACCTCGGAAAATCGCGACATGTACGCCTACAACTTGATGTGGCAAGGCTCACACGACTGGTTCGACGCCCTGTATTCCGTGAACCTCATCGAGAGTACACCGGGGCATTACATCAACTACATCGCCCTGGGCAATAAATTCACTTTCAACAAGCTCGTCCTGGAACTCGACCTGATGAACCGGGCTTCCGCCCACCAGACGTTCCTGTTCAAGGATGCCTCCGTCATGGGCGAACTGGCGTATGCCCCCTGTCCCAAATGGAAGATTCACGGCAAAATGACTTACGATGTGAACAACACCAGCAATGCCGATGCCTGCGTGCTACCGAACACGGAACTGACCATGGCAGGAGGCGGATTTGAATTTTATCCCCTGGTGAAAAAGAACCACGCCTTGCGCATCCATGCCAACCTTTATTACGCATGGGGCAAGAACGCCAATCCGAGCAACGTCATGCAGGACAAGTCGCTGATATTCGACATCGGCGTGAAATGGAACATGAATCTGCTGGCCATCAAGCACAAGTAATCCACGATTATTCAATTAGACGAAAATAAACGACAATGAAAACTTCACGGTTCAATATCATGCGTTACATCCCGACAGGTATTCCCTGCCTGGTCGTCGTATTCGCGCTTTTTTACTACATCGGTTCTATCATGGGCGTACCCCAGATGCTGAACACCATCATGAAAACCGCTCACGACCTGTTGCTGAACACGGTGTTTTACCTCATGGGCATCTGCGTCATCACGGGTGCCCTCGGACGACTGTTCGTGGAGTTCGGCGTAGTGAAACTCCTGGAGCGGATACTACGCCCCCTGATGAAACCGCTGTTCAACCTTCCGGGCGTTGCCGCACTGGGTGCCGTCATGACTTTCCTGAGCGACAATCCGGCGATTATCTCCCTTTCGCAAGACAAGCGTTTCAGCAGCTATTTCAAAAAATTCCAATATATTTCGCTGACCAACTTTGGCACGGCATTCGGCATGGGCTTGTTGGTCATCGTATTCATGGTGGGGCAAGGTTATTTCCTCGCTCCGGTCATCGGATTCGTAGGGGCTTTCTGCGGATGTATCGTATCCACCCGCCTGATGCAACGTTTTATCATCAAGGCTTATCCGAACTTCAAGGATGAAGCGGTGACGGAGGAAGATTTCACCAAAGAAGAAGAGCAAAGCGTGGAATCGAAATCGCTCTTTATCCGGGTTCTCAATTCCCTGCTGGACGGCGGACGTACCGGAGTGGACGTGGGCATCGCCATCATTCCGGGCGTGCTTATCATTTCAACGTTAGTGATGATTCTGACCTTCGGCGCATCGGCGAGCGGGGAATATACAGGTGCCGCCTATGAAGGGGTGGAACTGCTTCCGCACCTCGCCCAGAAAATCAACGTGGTGTTTGAATTTCTGTTTGGTTTCCACGACCCGCATCTGATTGCCTTCCCGATTACCGCCCTCGGTGCCGTAGGAGCCGCCCTGGGACTTGTACCCAATTTTGCCACGCAAGGCTGGATTGACGGAAACGCCATTGCCGTGTTCACCGCCATCGGCATGTGCTGGAGCGGGTATCTGAGCACGCATACCGCCATGCTCGACTCGCTGGGTTACCGGGAACTGACACCGAAAGCCATTTGGGCGCACACCATCGGCGGACTGGTCGCCGCTGTCGTGGCGCACGCCCTTTTCATGCTGGTCAGCCTTTGGTAAGCAAACGGGAAGATAAATATCATTTATATTGTCTTAACGGAATTATATTCTTATATTTGTTGAAATTGTACTCAAATTCAACCGTTGTCTTATGAGAAGTTTCTTGAAATACACGTTAGCGACAATCGTCGGCATGGTGCTTGTCCATGTACTCCTGTTCTCTATCTTCATAGGTTTTATCGGGGCAATCGCCGCCATGTCCGACAAGAGCGTTGACGTGAAAGACAACAGCCTGCTGGTGATTCGGCTGGAGAATGAGATTCTGGACAGGGCTTCGGAAAATCCCTTGGAGGACATTGATTTCCTGACCATGAAGTCCAAGCCCAAACTGGGTTTGAACAAGATTCTCGAAGCCATCGGCAATGCCACCGAAGATGCCCGAATCACAGGCATTTATCTCGACTTAACGGACATTCGGGGGAATTACGGGGCATTGGCAACCACGCAGGAAATCAGGAAAGCGCTGGAACGGTTCAAGGAAAGCGGAAAGTTCATTTACAGTTATTCCAACTTAGGCTATTCGCAAAAGGGATATTACCTGGCAACCGTGGCTGACAAAATCTTTGTCAATCCGGAAACCCCGCTTTTGCTGTCCGGCATGAGTAGCACGATTTCCTTCTACAAAGAAACCTTGGACAAACTGGGCATACAGGCGGAAGTGGTCAAAGTCGGCAAATTCAAATCAGCCGTGGAACCCTTTGTTTCCACGGAGATGAGCGAAGCCAACCGCGAACAAGTAAAAAAATACCTGGACTCTTCTTGGGGAACCATCGTCCGGGCGATTTCCGAAAGCCGCAACATTCCAATCGCATCCATTAACAACCTGACCAACCGCTTTGATATTTATACCACCGGGCAATTCAAGGATTGGGGCTATTTCGACGGCACCGTTTACGAGGACCAGATGCTCGACATCCTGAAAGAAAAATGCGGTTTGCTCCCCTCGCAGAAATTAAACCAGGTGGCACTGACCGACTATCAGCATGTTTCGCTTCCCTTCCAGGGATTCACGAAAGATAAAATTGCCGTCATTTACGCACAGGGGGAAATCGGCATGGAACAATCCGCCGACGCTATCGGTCCGGAACTGGCAAAGACGATTCGCAAGGCACGTGAAGACAAGAACGTCAAAGCCATCGTCCTGCGGGTGAATTCCCCGGGCGGAAGCGCATTGACCTCCGAGATCATCTGGCGGGAAACCGACCTGGCAAGACAGACCAAGCCACTCATCGTATCCATGGGCAATGTGGCCGCTTCAGGCGGATATTATATCTCCTGCGCCGCCGATACCATTGTGGCGGAACCGACCACCCTGACCGGCTCCATCGGTATCTTCGGACTGTTTTTCAGCGGGCAGGAACTCATCAACGACAAAATCGGCATCCGGACGAATACGGTCAACACCAACGAACACAGCGACTTCGGAGGCAGTTACCCGTTGCCGATACCCATTAGCTCCCGTCCCTTGACGCTATACGAAAGGAATGTATTGCAGAATTACGTCAATCAAGGGTACGAAACTTTTCTAAGCCGGGTCATGGCAGGACGCGGATTGTCCCGCTCCGAACTGGATGCCATTGCGCAGGGACGGGTATGGACCGGCGAAGATGCCTGGAACATCGGACTGGTGGATGTATTGGGAGGACTTGAGGATGCCGTGCGAATAGCAGCGGACAAGGCAGGCATCGAAAAATACAACATAGCCGAATATCCTACCCTCAAAAATCCCATAGAAGCATTTTTCTCAGACCTGACAGGCAACGTGAAAGCCCGGATGATGAAAAAAGAGCTGGGCACGTTCTATCCCGCTTGGCAGCAATTGAAAAATGCAACCCGCAACCAGGGACTTTTGGCACGAATACCCTACGACCTCATTTCTAACTAACACTTTACGGCTATGGCATTCACGAAAGTCTTACTGTTGCCGCTAAGCATCATTTACGGGAGCATCGTTGAAATCAGGAATTTCCTTTTTCACCTGGGCATCCTGAAATCCCGGAGCTTTAGCGTGCCTGTCATTTGTGTCGGTAATA
>CAMWQQ010000220.1 GCA_947176455.1 uncultured Odoribacter sp.
ATTTGCAGGCACAGACGGACAGCAGTCGGATTGCCGGAAATTACGCCATAGACGAGGTGGTGGTTACCGGAACCCGGAACGAAACCGATGTCCGTCATTTGCCGATGACCATATCCATTGTGAATCGTGAGAGGATTGAACGCAGTATGCAGGCTTCCCTGTTACCGGTGCTCACGGAACAGGTTCCCGGCTTGTTTGCCACGGGGCGGGGCGTTATGGGATATGGCGTGTCGGGCGGAGCTGCCGGGCAATTGTCTTTGCGTGGCATAGGGGGAGCAGCACAGTCCGGTTTGTCGACGACGGGACTTTTGGTGCTTATAGACGGGCATCCGCAATATATGGGCTTGTTCGGACATCCGATTTCCGATGCCTGCCAGTCGTTTTTGGCGGAACGGATTGAGGTGATACGGGGTCCGGCATCGGTGCTTTACGGTTCGAATGCCATGGGGGGCGTTATCAACATTGTTACCCGAAAACAGCCACAGGACGGTGTGCACACGCATATTCACACGGGATATGGTTCTTATAATACCATAGAGGCGGAAGTGACCAATCGCATTCGTGCCGGGCGTTTTTCAAGCGTGATGAGCGGGTCGTATAACCGGACTGACGGGCATCGTGCGGATATGGGATTTGAGCAGTATGGCGGTTACGGCAAATGGGGATACGCCTTTTCTGATGTCTGGCAGGTTTGGGCGGATGTGAACGTGACGCATTTCAACGCTTCGAATCCCGGAGAGACTTTTGCCCCTTTGACTGATAATGACCAGCGTATTACGCGAGGAATGACTTCTTTTGCCTTGCAGAATGGTTACGAGAAGACTTCCGGCGCATTGAGTTTTTTCTATAATTGGGGAAAACATTGGATTAACGACGGGTATGGCATTGGGGAGATGCCTCGGGATTACCGTTTTCATTCGCGGGATAAGATGTTAGGGATTTCCTGGTATCAGAGCGCGGAGCTTTTCAAGGGGAATCGCCTGACCGCCGGAATCGATTATTTCCGTTTTGGCGGAAAATCCTGGAATCAGCCTTTGAACGGGGATGAACGGACGGTGCAGGTGGACAAGACGCAGGATGAAGTGGCGGGGTATGTGGATTTCAGACAGCATTTGAGTGCCTGGTTGACGCTGGATGTCGGGGTGCGGGTGGATTATCATTCTGAAATGGGTACGGAATGGATTCCCCAGGCGGGATTGTCGTTTCATTTGCCCCGGGAGGCGGGAATCAAGCTGTCTGCCGGGAAGGGCTTCCGCTATCCCACTATCCGTGAGATGTATATGTTCCGTCCGGCGAATCCGGAACTTTTGCCGGAACGCTTGTGGAATTACGAACTGGCTTTTTCGCAACGGTTACTGAACGGTCGTTTTTCGTATGGGGTGAATGTGTTTTATATTGACGGAGAGAATGTGATTATGCGTATGCCGGTAGAGGGGCGTCCGCTGAATGTCAATGTAGGAGAAATAGAGAATGCAGGTGTCGAGGTGCAAGCCGGTTATCGTCTTTCATCGGTATGGGCGGTTGATGCCAATTACAGTTATCTGCATATGAAGAATCCGGTGCTTGCTTCTCCGGAACACAAGTTGTATGCCGGTATTTTATACGACTGGAAGCGTTGGTCGGTGTCAACGGGAGTACAATACGTGAAGGGGCTTTACAAGTCGCTTGATCCTGTGGAAACGGAAGATTTCGTGTTGTGGAATTTGCGGGCTTCATTCCGGGCGACGGATTGGCTGTATATCTGGGCGAGGGGTGAGAATCTGTTGGCGCAACGTTACGAAATCAATGCCGGATTTCCGATGCCCAAGGCTACGGTAATGGCTGGAATAAATGTGAAATTTTAAATGTATATATTGTCTAAAACCAATTGAGATGAAACAAATTTGTATGATAGCAATTATGTCTGTATGGGCTTGCGCAGGGTGGTCCTGTGGCTTTTCCAATGGCAAGAAAACGGCACAATCCTCGGACAAGGACTCGGTAGCCAAAGTGTATTTTGTCAAGGATATTCATCCGGATAATCTGTTGCGGATTTATGAGGCTTTGGGACGCAAGGCGACTGGACGGATAGCGGTGAAGTTGTCGACAGGGGAGCCGGGTGGAAATCATTTTCTGAAACCTGCCTTGATTGCTCCTTTGGTGCAGAAAATAAACGGAACCATTGTTGAATGCAATACGGCTTACGGTGGCGGTCGGGCAGATACGGAGAAACATCTTCAGGCTGCCAAGGACCATGGTTTCACTGAGATTGCGCCGGTGGATATTATGGACGCTGACGGTGAAGTGGCACTGCCGGTGAAGGGGGGAAAACACCTTCAGCAGGATTTTGTCGGTTCGCATTATCCCGATTATGACTTTACGGTGGTATTGTCCCATTTCAAAGGCCATGCCATGGGCGGTTTCGGTGGTGCTATCAAGAACATTTCGATAGGGATAGCGTCTTCTCAGGGCAAGGCGTGGATACATTCTGCCGGAAAAACGAAGAATCAGGCGGAGGTGTGGGGGAATCTGCCCGCACAGGACGATTTCCTGGAATCAATGGCTGAAGCGGCCAAGGCTATCGTCGACCATTGCGGAGACCGTATCTTGTATATCAACGTTGCCAACAATCTTTCGGTGGATTGCGATTGCGACGCTCATCCGGCAGCTCCTCAAATGGGAGATATCGGTATTTTGGCATCGCTTGACCCGGTGGCTTTGGACCAGGCTTGTGTTGATATGGTGTATGCCTCTTCCGACGAGGGAAAAGTGCATTTGATTGAACGAATGGAGTCGCGTCACGGGATTCATACGCTTGAACATGCGGAAACGCTCGGACTTGGAAATCGGAAATATGAATTGATTAATCTGGATAAAAAATAAAAGATGATGCAAACGACAACTGTACAACTTTATTCATTGGAATATAAAAATGCGAAAACCTATGGGTTGGTCGCCTTGTTTGTGGCAGGCAATATTCTTTTGCCGCAACTTTGTCATCTGGTTCCGCAGGGCGGGCTTCGTTGGTTGCCTATCTATTTTTTCACGTTGATTGGGGCTTATAAATACGGCTGGCGTGTCGGTTTATTGACAGCCGTTGTTTCGCCCTTGGTTAATTCCGCCTTGTTCGGTATGCCGGCTGTGGCGATGTTGCCCGGCATTCTGTTGAAATCGGTGCTGTTGGCAGGTGTGGCAGGTTTTACGGCGTGGTATTTCCAAAAAGTATCTTTGCTTTTGGTGGCATTGGTTGTGCTGTGTTACCAGATGCTGGGAGTATTGGGGGAATGGGGCTTGACGGGAGATGTTAATCTTGCCGTACAGGATTTGCGGATTGGTATTCCCGGCATATTGCTGCAAGTGTTTGGTGGTTGGGGAATCATCCGCTTTTGCATCCGCAAGTGAGCGGTTGGAAATGTGAGCTTTCGACACGTTTTCGTGTCTGAATCCTCCTGAAAGAAAACCAGGCTGTAATGCTCCCGAAGGAGCTTACAGCCTGGTTCAGTATTTGACAAATGGTTTTTATTTGCCAGCGTGCATGATAGCAGCTTGCGCCGCAGCTACGCGAGCGATAGGCACGCGGAACGGAGAGCAGCTGACATAGTTCATACCTACGGAGTCGCAGAAGATGACGGATGAAGGCTCGCCACCGTGTTCGCCACAGATGCCTACTTTCAAATCCGCATTGGTCTTGCGACCCAGTTTAACGCCCATTTCCACCAGTCTGCCTACACCTTCCTGGTCCAGAACGGCAAACGGGTCGGTTTTCAGGATGCCTTTCTTGATGTATTCCGGCAGGAATTTACCGG
>CAMWQQ010000221.1 GCA_947176455.1 uncultured Odoribacter sp.
GAAGTCGCCTATATGGGGGATGATATACCGGACTACAATGTTATGTGCCGAGTCGGCATACCGGTCTGTCCTTTGGATGCCTGCGAAGAAATCAAGTCGATTGCCAGGTATGTTTCGGATGTCAAGGGAGGAGACGGATGTGCCCGAGATATCATCGCGCAGGTGTTGAAAGTGAGGGGCGACTGGATGGATACCAGTTGCTATGTCAAGAGCATATAGTGCTTTCTGGGTGAAGTGACCATGATCAAACCATAAAAGAAACAAGATGCAGGAAATTCTTAGACTGATTCGTATCCGTACAATCGCTTTCGCGGCATTGACCATGTATGCCATGCGATATTGGGTGATATTGCCCATCCTGGAATTGAACGGTTTTACCTTGCAAATGACGAACTGGGCATTTTCATTGCTGGTTTTCGCTGTTTGTTGCCTGATTTCCGGAGCCTATATGATCAATGATTATTTCGACATCCGTACCGACCGCATTTCCGGCATCAGGAACGTGGTGGTGGGCAAGAGCCTGAGCAGGCGTTCCGTCATTGTCTTGCACTCGCTTTTAAACGCTTGTGCGGTCATCATCGCCTTTTATCTGGGGTTTGCCGTAAAGGTGTGGAAAATCGGGATTTTGTTTTTGCTGGTTTCTGGCATTCTGTGGTTTTACTCTTCCTACTACAAGAAGTATTTCATCACCGGAAACATCATCGCCGGCTTATTGACTGCATTGATACCTGTCAGTGCCATTATTTACGAGATACCTTTGCTGAATATGGCTTATGCCGGCATTTTGCTGGAGACTGGCACCAATTTCCTGTATATGTTCAACTGGATGTTTGCCTTTTCCTGGTTTATTTTCTTGAACACCCTGATGTATGAGATCAACAAGGACATTTATACGGTGGAAGGGGACAAAGAGAATGGTTACCAGACAATTCCGGTGGTGCTGGGCATATCGGCGACCCGGAATATCATTGCGGGACTGGCGGTGGTCGCCATGTTGTCCGCCGGAGTGTTCTACTGGGTTGAATTTACTGCTTCCCGCGCCATATTTGCCTATCTGTTGATTGCCATTTGGCTACCTTATGCCGCCTATATCGTCATTGTCCGGAAAAAGGACGGCAACCGGCGATTGCAATTGCGTCTTATTCGGATCATGATGTTGCTGTGCATCGGCGTGAGCCTTTTTTTCAAACATTTCTTTCAACTCATTTTTGCCAATTGATTTATGGAATATAAGCTGATTTTAGCCTCCGCTTCACCGAGACGCCATCAGTTGATGCGGGATGCCGGTTTTGAGTTTGACGTGAGATTAAAGCCTACGGAAGAGACCTGGCCGTCCGGAATGGAATGCCACCGGGTGCCGGAATACCTCGCTTGTCTGAAAGCAAAAGCGTTTGAAGGGGAAGTGCTTCCGGATGAATTGCTGATTACCGCCGACACGGTGGTGTGTCTGGATGGAAAGATTCTGGGAAAACCTCGGAGTCGGGAGGAAGCCATCGATATGTTGCGACGGCTTTCGGGCAACAAGCATACGGTGGTGACCGGCGTTTGCCTGACCAGCACGAAACGGCAAAAGTCCTTTTCGGCTTTCACGGATGTTTTTTTCAAAGAACTGACCGATGACGAGATTGGTCATTATGTAGATACTTTCCAGCCTTTCGACAAGGCGGGCGCTTACGGCATTCAAGAATGGATAGGGTACATCGGCATCCGGCGCATCGAAGGTTCTTTTTACAACGTCATGGGATTGCCGGTACAACAGCTTTATGAAGCCTTGAAAAATTTTAATATTTAATCTATGTATATGAAAAAGAGACCGATACTTTTAACATTGGCACTGATTTTGGGTGGAATGATGTGCCGGGCGGACGAAGGCATGTGGATTCCGATGCTTTTGAAAAAGTACAACATCGAGGATATGCAAAAGCAAGGATTCAAGTTGACCGCCGAGGACATTTACAGCATCAACCAGGCTTCATTGAAAGATGCCGTTATCGGATTGGGAAGGGAGGGATCGCCCTTTTTTCATTTCTGTACCGGAGAACTGATTAGCAATGAGGGGCTGGTCGTCACCAATCATCATTGCGCATTCAATATGATTCAGTCCCATAGTAGTCTGGAACACAATTACCTGAGGAATGGATTTTGGGCGAAAACGAAAGAGGAAGAATTGGCAAATCCGGGCATCACGGCTTCCATATTGGTTCGCATGGAAGACGTCACTGAACAAATCCAGTCTGCCCTGAAACCGGAAATGAGTGCCGAGGAAAGAATGAAAACGGTGAGGGAGGTGAGCGCCCGACTGGAAAAGGAGGCGGTGGAAGGCACCAATCTGCTGGCTAACGTAAAACCTTACTTTAACGGCAACCAGTATTTCATGTCGGTATTCAAGATATACAAGGATGTACGTTTGGTTGGAGCTCCGCCTTCGGCAATCGGCAAATTCGGCGGAGATACGGACAATTGGATGTGGCCTCGACATACCGGAGATTTCTCGGTGTTGCGCATTTATGCCGGAACAGACAACGAACCGGCGGATTATGCTCCGGACAATAAGCCTTATCAACCGGCATCTTTCTTTAAGATTTCCGCAAAAGGTGTGCAGGAAGGAGACTTTACGATGGTTTTCGGATACCCCGGTACGACGAATGAATACCTGACCTCTTATGCGATAGAACAAACCCAGGACATTGAAAATCCGCACAAGATTGCCATTCGTACTGCCAAGCTGAATGTCATCAATGCGGCGATGGAATCGGACGAACTGCTCCGAATCAAATATGCGTCCAAAGCCGCCAACGTGGCAAACGCCTGGAAAAAATGGCAAGGGGAGTGCAAAGGATTGAAACGCTTCAATACCGTTGCCAAAAAACAGGAGGAAGAAACGGCATTCCAGCAATGGGCGGCAAGTCGTCCGACTTATAGCGGTCTGTTGTCTGCTTACAAGGAATTGTATGCCCAAAGGAAAGACCTGATATTGGCAACCGCTTACTTGAACGAGGCTGGCAGAAACGGAGCCGAAATCACCGGCTGGGCGGCTTCGGTCATGAGGCAGTTGAGAAGGACGGGATTTGCTGAAAACCTCGAAGCAAACAGGCAGAAATTGCGAACGGATGCCGAGGAGTATTACAAGGATTACGATGTGGAGACGGACAAAAAGATACTCGTAGAAATGTTGAAACTGTACAACCGCAATCTGTCGGAAGAATGGATTCCGGAGGAGGTGCGGAAAGCCGCCGGGAAGAAGGGGATTGAGGCCTATGTGGAGAATTTGTTCAAAAAATCCATTTTCGCCGATGCTACCGCCTTGTTTGATTTTATCGACAAGAGCCAGGCGGATTCGTACAAGAAACTGGAAAAAGACCCTGCCTGGCAATTGTATGCTTCGTTGGATGACCTGCTCGCCCGGAAAATCAGACCGGAATTGAGCAGAATCGAAAGCGAGATTGTCCGTTTGAATCAGCTTTGGTTAGCAGGTTTAATGGAGATGCAGGCGGACAAGGTATTTTATGCCGACGCCAATTCGACGTTGCGGGTGGCTTATGGTAAAGTGCAGGGATATTCGCCGAGAGACGGGGTATATTACAAGCATTTCACGACCCTGAAAGGCATTATGGAAAAGGATAACCCGGACATCTACGACTACAATATCCCGCAACGTCTGAGGGAAATTTACCGGAACCGGGATTTCGGTACCTATACCCAGGAAGGGGAAGTGCCGGTATGTTTCATCGCCACCAATCACACGACCGGAGGAAACTCGGGCAGTCCGGTGCTGAACGG
>CAMWQQ010000222.1 GCA_947176455.1 uncultured Odoribacter sp.
GACGGTTGTGAATCGGAGTTGTATCGGAGTTGAATCAGTTGTGTTGCCTTTCTTCCCCGAATCTTCACCGGCTTTTGTGCGGGAAACGAACACCCCCAAACTTTATAAACCTTATAAACTTTACAAACTTTATACTCCCCTATAAACCTATCGCTGAAAAATTTGTCTTAGGCACAAGAGTATTGTTAAAAATAGTAATGATAACCCCTTGTGCGGACTGTCTAATTATAAATATTTTATAAAAAACAGTCAACATTCGTCAAGGTTCATATCTTTCATTATTTTTATCACACACAAAGCAGGATTGTGTTTTGCAGGAAAAAAGCGATTGAAACGGAAGCACTATGAATATCAAAATCAAAAACCTGACCAAAGTCTATCCGGACGGGCATAAGGCGTTGAACTGCCTGAACCTCGACATCGAGCCGGGTATGTTCGGTCTGTTGGGTCCCAACGGAGCCGGGAAAACGTCTCTGATGAGAATTATGACCCTGTTGCAAAACGCCTCCTCGGGGACCATTCTTTTCGATGATTACGATATTTTGCGCGACCGGAAAGCCATTCGCTCCATTCTGGGCTATCTGCCCCAGGATTTTCGTTTCTTTGAAAAGCTGAAAACCTGGGAATTCCTGGACTATGGTGCGGGGCTGGCAGGCATCAAGGGCACCCGGAAAAGGGCGGAAATCGTGGATGAGATGCTCCGCAAGGTGGGACTTTACGAAGTCCGCGACCGGTGGGCGAACCGCCTGTCCGGCGGTATGAAGCGCCGGTTGGGCATCGCCCAGGCAATCATCGGCAACCCCAAGGTCATCATCGTGGACGAGCCGACCACCGGTCTCGACCCGGAGGAACGCATCCGCTTCCGCAACATCCTGTCGGAAGTCAGCGACAAGGACGTCATCATCATCCTGTCCACGCACATCGTGGGCGACATCTCGAGCACCTGCAAGAACTTGGCGCTGTTGAACAAAGGGGAGCTGAAATTCCAGGGGTCGCCGGACGATATGATTCAACTCGCCACCGGCAAGGTGTGGGAAATCTTCGTCACCGACCGGGAATTGCAGGAAGTGAAAGAAAAATATCCGATTATATCCACCATTCCGGCGGAAGGCGGTTGGGACATACAGGTCGTGGCGGAGGAGCTGGAAAGCTTCACGGGCAAACCCATTGTTCCCAACATCGAACACGCATACGTCTATTTCATGGATTTTCTGCTGAAAGACAAAATGGAGATGTACAGCGAGAAAATCGGAGGAGAATTGTTCAATTGACGCAAACCAACACACGGACAGAAAATGAACCTGCACAACATCCATACGATTGCCCGATACGAAGTCAGGCTACTGCGAAGAAGCTGGCTGTTCCGAATCTTCGCCATACTGGCGTTGCTTGCCATTACCGCGACCATTCTCATCTGGCAGACCGGCATCGTCAATAATATGGACTACGTTTGGCCCCGAACGGCATTGAGTTCCTTGATGCCCTTCGTCTCCGTCTATTACTACAACATCGCCCAGTCGGTCATCGTCATCTTCCTGGCGGGCAGTTTCCTGAAAAGAGACAAAAAGCTGGACACCGCCGAAGTGATTTACGTGCGTCCGATGAGCAACGCGGACTACATCGTCGGCAAGACCTGGGGCATCATAAAGGTATTCTTGTCCCTGAACCTCGTGATGCTGTTGATTACCGCATTCCTCAACGTGGCGGTAAACCATTCGCCGTTCAGCCCGTTCCCTTACGTGTTCTACCTGTTCACGATATCCTTGCCCTCCCTGCTTTTCGTGCTGGGGCTGTCGTTCACCGCGATGTGCCTGTTCAAAAACCAGGCAATCACGTTCATCGTTATGCTGGGCATCACCGGAACGGTTTTCCTCAAACTGTCCACCGTCCTGTTCGGCGTCTTTGACTTTTTCGGCGTCAACATCCCGGCGATTTTTTCGGACGTCACCGGTCACGCGGACATCAGCCGATTCCTGTTGCAAAGAACCATTTACCTGCTGGCAGGCATCGGCTTCATCTGCTTCACCATTGCCCTGGTCAAGAGGTTGCCCCACAAACCGTGGAAAACCATTATCGTAAACGCACTGGGCGGACTGTTCCTGCTCTTCGCCTTCGCCACCGGCTGGCTCTATGCGTCGCACTACCGGAACCAAATGGCTGCCCGAAACGTGCAAATTGAAACCTTCAACAAATACGGGAACGAGAAAAAAGCCAGCATCCTCGCGCACGATTTGACCGTCACGCCGGGAGCGCAACACCTGGAGGGACAAAGCGTCATCAGAATCACCAACAACAACCGGAACGCCCTGGGACGAATTGTGCTTTATCTGAATCCGGCACTGGAAATCAAGTCCATTCGGGCAAACGACCGACCGCTGTCGTTTGCCCGCGAAAATCAGGTTGTCCTGATAGACATTCCGCTGGCAAGCCGGGAAGAACTAACGCTCAACATCGACTATGCCGGCAACATTGATGAAACGATTTGTTATCCGGACATCAGCGATTCCGTCTACTTGGACAATTCCGTCTCGAAAGTGCCTTACCAGTTCGGGAAAAAATACGCCTGGCTGGACGACCGCTTCACCCTGCTGACCCCCGAATGCCTGTGGTATCCGGTCGCCATACCTCCCGCCAGTCCGGCAACCCCCTACAACATCGAAAAGAATTTCACCGACTACACGCTAACCGTCAATCACCAACCCGGCAAAACGGTCTTGTCGCAAGGAACCGGACGAGAGGAAAACGGGAAAACCGTCTTCACGTCTCCGCATCCCCTCCCCGGCATCAGCCTGACCATTGCCGATTACGAGAAAAAAACGCTGAGCGTGGATTCCGTGGACTATGAAATCCTGTATTTCAAGGGACACGACTATTTCTCCAAACATTTCAAAGCCATACAGGACACGTTGCCCGCCTTGATACGAGAGTATAAGAACGACCAGGAAGTAGAGAAAGGCAGAGACTATCCTTTCCGGAAATTCGTCCTGGCGGAAACACCGGTCCAATTCACCTCCTATGTCCGCAACTGGAAAGGCTATACGGAATACGTCCTGCCGGAAATCATATTCCTGCCGGAACGGGGTACCAGACTGGATTTCGATTTTGCAGCGGAAAGACGCAGGCTCCAGAATTGGAGAAGACCCAACCAGGGTGCGCTCAGCGAAACAGAGATGGACATCATCGTCCTCCGGAACTTCCTCGAACGCGTCCTGTTCAACGAAAGCCTCCAGCAAGGCTGGTCCCAAATGAACAAAACGGTGAATCCGTACCACATCACCCCGATGTTTTTCGCCCATACCGGATTCGTGTATTCGGAAAAATACCCGGTGATGGACATCGTGCTGAACACGTTGCAAAACTCCATCTCCAACAGCCGACGGTTTGCGTGGTGGGAAGGTAGCATCAACAACGAGCAGCGGGCAAACCTTTATCTGGAAAATCACAGCTTTAAAACCGCCACTTCGGACCCTGAAATCAAGCCCGAGATTTTCTATGAACTGCTGAAACTGAAAAGCAAAGCCCTCAAAAACTACATCAACACCCAGATGCCCCCGGAAGAGTTCAACGATTTTCTGAAAGCCTTTTTCAAGAAATACAGCTTCACGAACATTCCTTTCGAACGCTTTATCCGGGAATTTGAAGAGCTGTACGGTGTCCGTCTGGATGCGTTCCTGCGGAAATGGTACACGGAAGAACACTCCCCCAGCCTCTATGTCAAAGACGTGGACGCCAACCAGGTGGTCATAGACGAAGTCACCAAATACCAAATCCGGTTCAA
>CAMWQQ010000223.1 GCA_947176455.1 uncultured Odoribacter sp.
GATTTCTTTGAGGGAATCGCCCGGATTACCATAAATCGTCCGGAGGTGTACAATGCGTTCCGACCGCAGACGAACAAGGAGATGCTGGATGCGATGACGATTTGCCGGGAACGGAGCGATATCCGGGTGGTGGTGCTGACCGGAGCCGGCGACAAGGCGTTCTGTTCGGGTGGCGACCAGCGGGTGAAAGGAGTGGGGGGATATATCGACGAGAACGGCGTGCCGCGTCTGAATGTGCTGGATTTGCACAAGGCAATCCGTTCGTTGCCCAAGCCGGTCATCGCTATGGTAAACGGGTATGCCATTGGCGGAGGACACGTGTTGCACGTGATTTGCGATCTGACCATTGCTTCCGAGAACGCCCGTTTCGGACAGACGGGACCGAAGGTGGGGAGTTTTGACGGAGGATTCGGGTCGTCTTACCTGGCTCGTTGCGTGGGACAGAAGAAAGCCCGCGAGATTTGGTTTCTGTGCCGGCAATATACCGCCAAGGAAGCCGAGGAAATGGGAATGGTCAACAAGGTGGTTCCTTTTGAGCGGTTGGAAGACGAGACGGTGGAGTGGTGTAAAACCATTATGATGCGGAGTCCCATGGCAATCCGGATGATTAAGCGGGCGTTGAACGCCGAACTGGACGGACAGCACGGGCTGATGGAGTTTGCCGGCGATGCGACGTTGATGTATTATTTAATGGCTGAAGCCCAGGAGGGAAAGAATGCTTTTTTGGAAAAGCGTGACCCGGACTTCGACCAGTTCCCGAAATTTCCTTGAATCATCGGTTTGACGGTGTTTTATTGTTGAGGTTATGCTGAAAGCGTCTTACCAGAAATATTTGCTTCATTTCAAAGAGCCTGCCGGTACTTCTCGTGGTATACTGACGGATAAGGAAACTTATTTTATTCGGGTGTGGGATGATGCGTGTCCCGATGTCGTCGGATTGGGGGAATGTGCGTTGTTCCGGGGATTGAGCGCGGAGGATGTGCCGGAGTATGAAGATAAATTAAAGGCAGTATGCCGGGAGGTGGCGTTTGTTCGTCCCGATGACCTCCGGAATTGGAGTTCTGTCCGTTTCGGATTGGAGATGGCTTTGCAGGATTTGGCGCATGGCGGACGGGGAATTTATTTTCCGTCCCTTTTTACGGAAGGCAGGCAGTCCATAGAAATCAACGGTTTGATTTGGATGGGCGACCGGGCAACGATGTTGCGACGAATCGAACAGAAGTTGGAAGCCGGTTTCCGTTGCATCAAGTTAAAAATCGGGGCGATTGATTTTGAAGCTGAGCTTTCCCTGCTCCGGTATATCCGGCAACATTTTTCCGCCTCGGAGGTTGAATTGCGGGTGGATGCGAACGGAGCTTTCGCTCCCGGGGAGGCGATGAGCAAATTGGATGCCCTTGCCCGTTTTGACCTGCATTCCATTGAACAGCCTATCCGGCAGGGACAATGGGAGGAAATGGCTCGATTGTGCCGGCATGCACCTTTCCCGATTGCTTTGGATGAGGAGTTGATAGGGGTGGATGATTGTGCCCGCAAGCAACAGTTGCTGGATACGATTCATCCTCAGTATGTTATTTTAAAACCCGCTCTGTGCGGAGGTTTTGGTGGTGCAGAGGAGTGGATACGGCTGGCACGGGAAGCGGGCATCGGTTGGTGGGTGACCTCCGCTTTGGAGTCGAATGTGGGGTTGAATGCTTTGGCGCAGTGGGTGGCAACCCTGGGCGTAAGCATGCCTCAGGGGCTGGGAACCGGGCAGTTGTTTACCAACAATTTTGTTTCTCCTTTGCGACAAACAGGCGAAAAATTGAGTTATGATGTATGTTGTTCAGACCGGGCGGTTTAAAACCCTTGCCGATTTGCAGGGTGTTCCGGAAGGGGAGGTGCTGTCGTTCCTGAAGGAATGGTTCGATGAGAAGGACTATGTTTGCGGTCACACCTCCGGTTCTACCGGTACGCCCAAGGAAATCAGATTGGGCAAGACGGATATGCGGGCTTCTGCCCGAATAACGAATGATTTTCTAGGCATTGGCAAGGATTCGGTATTACTGTTGTGCCTTTCCGTGTCGTATATCGCCGGAAAAATGTTGGTGGTGAGGGCGTTGGAGGCGGGTGCGAAATTGGTGGTCTGTGATGTGTCTTCCCGTCCGTTGGGCGACTTGGCGTATGCCGGTCAGGTGGATTTGGCGGCAATGGTGCCGATGCAGGTGGAGGAGTCTTTGAAGCATCCGGAAGATGAGGCGAAGTTGTGCGTTATCCGTCAGTTGCTGATAGGCGGAGCTCCCGTTTCCGACATGCTGGAAAAGCGGTTGCAGTCCCTGCCGGTATCGTGCTATGCAACGTATGGCATGACGGAGACGGTTTCCCACGTGGCTTTGAGACGGCTGAATGTTTCGGACGTCTATTTCGCTTTAGGCGAGGTGTCTTTTTCTCTAGATGACCGGAATTGCCTGGTGGTTCATGCGCCTCATTTGCAAGCCCGGGAGTTTGTGACCAATGATTTGGCGGAGCTTGTCGATTCGCGACATTTCAAATGGGTGGGACGTTACGATCACGTGATTAATTCCGGGGGCATCAAGTTTTCTCCGGAGGTGCTTGAATCCAAGATAGGTGCTTGTATTTCTTCCCGTTATTTTATCACCTCCTTGCCGGACGAACGTTTGGGACAGCGGATTGTTCTGGCGGTTGAAGGGGAGAGACAGGAAGAGCGGGAGAGGCAATGGCTGGCGACTTTGCGGAAAGTGCTGACGGCTTACGAGTTGCCCCGCGAAATCGTTTATCTGGCTCGTTTTGAGGAGACCGCATCGGGGAAGGTCATTCGGCGTCTGGGCGGTTCGCAGGATTGATTTTGCGGGTTTGAACGATTACTTTTCGATTATCGGACAAGGTGGTGGCGAACAGGTAGGTATCGCCCCCTTCTTTTATGCCTGAACGTTTCCGGAGTTCCGCCACGGAGAGCGGAAAATTGCGGGTGGTCAGGTTCGCCTGGGGAATCTGTTTGTTTAGTTGTTTGAGGAGCTTTCCCGAAAATTCAAAGACTTCTTCTACGGCAAAGCCTCTGCCTGGAAAAGCCGTAACGGGACGGGAGGAGGTGTAGAGATGACTGTGCCGGTGCAGTTTCTGCACTCCGTACCGGAGGGCGGTTAATTTGAAAGCTCCGCTTTTCAGCAGTGCGGCGTGGGGTTCGTACAGGTAGTTCCCGACAGAATCCGCCAGTTGCAAGGGTGCCTCCTTCTCCTCCTGAGGCTTGAAGGTGAAAGCGGAAATTTCCGGTTTCTCCGGCAGGTCGATGGCGTAAATGTTTACTTCTTTTGCCGGTTCGTTTTCGAGGAGGAAGAGCAGTTCCTTGCATTCATTTTTCACCGAGAGAATGTGGATTTCCCGGGTTTCCGGCAACAGCCTCAAGGTTTCTTCCAGGTCTGCCATGGGGGATATTTTGACGATAATCCTTTGGGCGTTCTCCAGCAGGATGGGTTTTAGTTGCAGGATATCCGGTTCGCAATCTTGGAGGGCGAAAGCTCTTTTATTGTCTTTACTGCGCCGTGCCGGGTCGATGTAGAAGGTATCCGCCTGCAGGGAAGAGATGATTTCGCAGACGTCGGCATTGACGATTTGGACGGAGGGAACTTGCAGGACGGCGAAATTGTGCCGGGCGGCTTCGCAGTATTCGGGGAACCGCTCGATGTAGACGGCGGAACCGGCTTTCCGGGCAAGGTAGCTGCAATCGACCCCCAATCCTCCCGTTAGGTCGCACAGGCTGTCGCCTTTCA
>CAMWQQ010000224.1 GCA_947176455.1 uncultured Odoribacter sp.
TATTCTGTAGTTGAACATGGAGGCAAGATCATGAAAATGTATTGTGTAAGCGGGTTTGAAATCTTGGAATTTGACGAGGTCGCATCGACGAATACGGTTGCCGAGGCAATGCCTTCGGGGGAGTTAAAGGATAAAACGGTGGTGCTTACATGGCGACAGACGCAGGGGCGGGGACAGGCGACCAACCAATGGGAGAGTGAGCCGTTCAAGAATATCGCCATGACGGTGATTTTCCGTCCGGAAACCCTGCAAGCGGGAAAGCAGTTTGCTGTTTCCATGGTCATCGCCCTGGGATGCTTGGATTTTGTTAGTCGTTATGTGCAGGGAGTGACTATAAAATGGCCGAATGACATTTATGTGGGAGACAGAAAGATTGCGGGCATTTTGATAGAGCATCGGGTGGCGGGTGCCTGTATTCAGAGTTCCTTGTGCGGTATCGGATTGAATGTCAATCAATCTGTCTTTTTGTCGGATGCCCCCAATCCGGTATCTTTGGTGCAGTTGACGGGGAAAGAACTGGATTTGGGCGAGGCGTTGGGTGAGTTGTTGGCATGCATTCGCCGGCGTTATGAACAATTGGGGGATTACGCCGCACTGGAGGCGGATTTCCGGAAAAATATGTATCGAGGCACCGGGATTTTCGACTGGGAAGACGACAAGGGTGCTTTCCGTGCTTCCGTTGCGGGCATCGACGAATACGGACAGCTTATCCTGGAAGATACGGAGGGATGTCGTCGCCTTTATGCTTTCAAGGAAGTGAGGTATTGTTAGTTTACCGTAATTATTTTGCCTTAAAATAATGGTAGAACAGATAATTATTCTTACCTTTGCGCCCGTTAAAAATAATGTCTAACTTATTAGGTAGAAAACAATTCATTTATGTCAGAAGAACAAAAAGAACTGCAGGCTGAAGCTGCAGAAAAATCCGCAAAGAAAGTTGCTCCGGTGACTACCGCAGAGCCGGATGAAAATTTTGATTGGGATGCCTATGAAAACGACACCGTCGTTTCGGCAGCCGAAAAAGATGCGTTGGCGCAGAAATACGCAGATACGCTTTCCAAAGTAGGAGAAAAGGAAGTGGTTGAAGGAACCGTAATCTCCATGAACAAGCGGGAGGTTGTGGTGAACATCGGTTACAAATCCGATGGTATTATCTCCTTGAATGAATTCCGTTACAATCCGGAATTGAAGGTGGGAGACAAGGTTGAGGTCTATGTAGAGACTCAGGAAGACAAAAAAGGTCAGTTGACCCTTTCGCACAAGCAGGCTCGCGCTTTGCGTAGCTGGGATCGTGTGAACGAAGCTCTGGAACAGGATGAAATCATCAAAGGTTTTGTAAAATGTCGTACCAAGGGCGGTATGATTGTCGATGTATTCGGTATTGAAGCATTCTTGCCGGGTTCTCAAATCGACGTGAAACCGATTCGTGATTACGATGTATATGTAGGAAAGACAATGGAATTCAAGGTGGTGAAAATCAACCAGGAATTCAAGAATGTTGTCGTTTCTCACAAGGCTCTTATCGAGGCTGAACTCGAACAGCAGAAGAAAGACATCATTTCCAAGCTGGAAAAAGGACAGGTACTCGAAGGTACGGTTAAGAATATCACTTCTTACGGTGTATTCATTGACCTCGGTGGCGTAGACGGTTTGATTCACATCACCGATTTGTCATGGGGCCGTGTAAATCATCCGAACGAAATCGTTCAGTTGGATCAGAAGTTGAACGTGGTTATTCTGGATTTCGATGACGAGAAGAAACGTATCGCTTTGGGTCTGAAACAATTGACTCCGCACCCGTGGGATGCTTTGAGTACAGAACTGAAAGTTGGCGATACCGTGAAGGGCAAGGTTGTGGTTATGGCAGACTATGGTGCATTCGTAGAGATTGCTCCGGGTGTTGAAGGTCTGATTCACGTATCTGAAATGTCCTGGTCTCAGCACCTGCGTTCCGCTCAGGATTTCATGAAAGTGGGTGACGAAGTGGAAGCCGTTGTTTTGACACTGGACCGCGAAGAACGGAAAATGTCTTTGGGTATCAAACAGCTGAAAGCTGACCCATGGCAGAATATCGAAGAGAAATACGGCGTGGGTTCCAAGCATACCGCTACCGTGCGCAATTTCACCAATTTCGGCGTATTCGTTGAAATCGAAGAGGGCGTAGACGGATTGATTCATATCTCCGACTTGTCTTGGACGAAGAAGGTGAAACATCCGGCAGAATTTACCCAAATCGGTGCTCCGATTGAGGTGGTTGTGTTGGAAATCGACAAGGAAAACCGTCGTCTGAGCTTGGGTCACAAGCAATTGGAAGAGAATCCGTGGGATGTGTTTGAAACCATTTTCACCGTTGATTCTATCCACGAAGGTACGATTACCGAGATTTTCGACAAGGGTGCCGTTGTCGCTCTGCCTTACGGTGTGGAAGGATTTGCAACTCCTCGCCACTTGGTGAAAGAGGACGGCTCTCAGGCTAAGGTGGAAGAGAAACTGGAATTCAAGGTAATTGAGTTCAACAAGACGGCAAAACGGATTATCGTTTCTCATTCACGCGTATTCGAGGATGTTCAGAAATCCGAAGAAAAAGCCAAGAAAACCGCAGAAGAGAAGTCTACGAAGAAAGCAGTTAAGCAGGTGAAGGAAAAACTGGAAAAGACCACTTTGGGAGACATCACCGAACTCGCTGCTTTGAAAGAGCAGATGACTGCGGGTGCAGCGAAGGAAGACAAAGAATAAATGAAATTCGAGTTGACCATACTGGGGAGCGGTTCATCCGTTCCCACTGCCAATAGAAACTCTGCCGCTCAGGTACTCAACGTACTTGAGCGGTATTTTCTTGTGGATTGCGCTGAAGCGACCCAGCACCAGCTTCGTCGTTTTCATGTGCCTTACAACAAGATAAACCATATTTTTATTTCCCATTTGCATGGCGACCATTTCTTTGGGTTGATTGGTTTTTTGTCCACGCTTTCCTTGCAGGGAAGAAGGGGAGAAATGCACATTTACGCCGATGCCCGTTTGCAGGACTTGCTGGAGGGGCAGATGAAAATCATGCACAGCCGTTTTGTCTTTCCTGTGATTTTTCATGCTTTGAGTCGCCAGGAGGAGGTGATTTACGAGGACCGAGTGGTCACGGTCACTTCTTTCCCTTTGAAACACCGCTACGAAGCTCCGGTTTGTGGTTTCCTGTTCCGTGAAAAGGAACGGGAGCGGACGATTCGCAAAGACATGGTGACTGCCTGGAACGTGCCAGTCGCATTTATGCAATACCTGAAAATGGGGGAAGATTACATTACTCCGGAAGGGGAAATTATTTCCAATCAGCGCTTGACCGTTGCTCCTCCGCCTTCCCGTTCGTATGCCTACCTGACGGACACGCTCTATCGGGAGCGTTTTGCCGATTACGTCCAAGGCGTGGACTTGTTGTATCATGAGGCGACTTACGGCAAGGAGGATGAGGCGTTGGCAAAGGAAACTTTTCACAGTACTGCCGAACAGGCGGCACGTTTGGCACAGGCTGCCGGAGTGAAAAAATTGTTGTTGGGACATTTTTCTGCCCGTTATGCAGACCCTGCGGTGCTTTTGCCGGAGGCGCAGGCTGTTTTTCCGGCTACTTTCATTTGTTCCGACGGCGATGTGTTTGAGGTGCCGGCGCAGAAAAGGTGGAGTAATTAAGCGATTATAATTAAATCAATATAATATCATGAATCATCTCGTAATAATGGCAGGTGGCGTAGGAAGCCGTTTCTGGCCCA
>CAMWQQ010000225.1 GCA_947176455.1 uncultured Odoribacter sp.
CCCACCGTATCGCTGGTTACTGAATAGTAGGTCTGACCACAGACATTCTTGTCTGCAGTGACATAGAAGAATTCAAGGGTATCCATCTGAGGTACCGCCCATTCAAAGCCGAGCGTGTTACCAGCTTCTTTATAGACACCGCCGTCTGCAGAGGTCAGGCAATACGGATCCCATTTGCGACTCCAGATGGTATAGCCGTCATTGCTATCTCCGCTACCCCATGCCAATTTGATATCCAAATGAGTGGTATTGGTATCAATCTCCACAACAGGTGCATCAGGGATACGGTATATCATTGCCGTATCGCTAGCCTCGCATTTACTTTCTTCATCTCTGACTGTCAATATGTAACGCATGTCCTGATCGCCCATTCTTACTTCCACAGTCTGTCCATACCCCTTGTCTGTCGGTGTGCCCCAAGCAGTTCCATACAGACTTTCCTGCCAAAAATAAGTATAATCTCCCGGATTTGCAACATTTAACACAACTATCGAATCTTTATGAAGTGCCACACAAGCTTCCTCCAACTCTACACTCGGAGCAGAAACAATTTCCAACAACACTTCTGAAGTTGCCTTATTCGTAGCGTCATTTAAATCTGTAACCGTGATACTGAAAGAATAGAGACCAGCCGGAACTCCGTCAAGCCTTATGGTTACATTGGGCGTATCCTCGTCGTCCATCACCAACGTATTGCCGACTCTCTCCCAGAGATAAGCCACTTGATCTGTACCCGCCGTTTTCTCTACAGACAAGGTCACGTCCCCCACCGCACATTTTCTCACCTCGGACTCTGTCTTGATTTCTATGGCATCTGCACCGCCTATGGAAATACGTGTCGTCAAAGTATCCGTCGTACGGCATCCGTTTGCATCCGTCATAAGAACCGCAAAGTCATAAGCATTTTTATCCGCCGTATTGACGCTGTATTGAGGCAAATCCGTTTTGTCATCAAATACAGGCTTAAACCAAACATAATGATTTCCGGACGGACTACCTTTAGTCACAATGGTTTTCATCGTAATTTTTTCACCCATTACGAAAGATTCCGGATTCGTCGGATCCCAGTCGAGGATCGGAGCCTCGGCATTCTTGACGGGCAGGTCAACGGTAGCCTCAAAGCTCTTGCCTTGTTCTGTCACTACCACCTTATAAGTCTGCTTACCGGCAGTCGTCGCCGTAAACACCGGATTTGCCACATCATCCGCATCCAGTCCTTCCGAAGGAGACCATTTGTAAGTGGCGTCTGAAGTCAATGCCCCTTGGGTCGTGATGACCTTCAGGTGTGCGACATTGCCCAGACAGAGTTCCTCGCCCTCTGCCAAACCGGTTTCAATATCAATGGTCAGTTCATCCAGCTTGGTCACCGTTATGGATTTCTCCAATGAATCGGCACAACCATTCGCATCTTTCACCTTCACTGCCAATACTTCCACGTCTTCCACTCCGGTCAAGGAATATTCCGTATCGGTATAATTTTCATCCACAACCCCGTTGTGCGTCCATTCGTATGTATACGGTTCCTTTCCGGAAGCCGCACTGATACTCCAAACTTTCGTATCTCCGGCGATCAAAGCGTTTTCATTCGTTTCCCAGGTCAGCGTCGGCACCTCATTAATTGTCATCGAATGTTTCGCCACCGCCTTACAGTTATTCAATCCCGTAGCCGTAACCGTATATTCCGTGTTCGTCGTCGGATTCACGGTCATTGTCGCACCGGAATTAGCTCCGTCTTTGCCTGCCGGCGCCCAAGCATAACTGGCGGCATTGCCCTCCACGGTCAATACCGTTTCATCTCCCCGGCAGATTTCTTTCAGACCGGATATCGTCAACTGTGGCAAAGCCTTAATGGCAACCCTGACAGCCACATATTCACTTGCGCAATTCCCCTGCGTCGCCGAGGTCGTCGCCTTCGCATAAAAAAGTGTATCGCTCAATTGTACCGCTGTGATAACAGGGTTTATCTTTCCCTTGTCCTTATTAAAGATGTCCAATGTCCAAGAGGAAGGAACATCAAATACACTTTCCAAATCTATCGACTCTCCCACACACGGACCTAAATTTCTGGCAACAACCAATGCAGGAGCCTCCTGTATGGTCAAGGTTCTTGAAGCAGGTGTTCTGCTACTACATCCGTCTTTGGTTACTCGAAGAGTAAAGGTTTTATTTGACGCTGTCGGAGTAACCTTATAAGTCGCTTCAGTTCCCTTCGTCATACCGCCATCCCATTCATACGAATCCGCTGCTTCGGAAGCCTGCAAGGTAACCTCCGCTCCCGCACAAATCGTACCCGGATCCACAATTGCCACATCCGGCAACGGTTTCACCGTCACACTCGCGGTAGCCGTGGCTTTACATCCGTATTGATCTTTCACCTCTACGGAATAGGATGCATCACCCACACTCGTCGGAGTATTCGACCAACTTTGGCTGGGGGTATAGGTCAAATCACTTCCTTCGCCACCTGCCGTCAAGGTGATTGACTCGCCCAAACAAACCGACGCGTTGCTTGCAACCAAAGTTGCCGTCGGCAATTCGTGGAACTGAACATCCACTTTTTCCTCATTGGAAACACAAGTTCCGCCGTCGATATAAATCGTATACCTTCCGGCAACCGTCACGCTCGTTACTCCTCCTTCCAATAGTTCATCGTCCGCATTTTTCACTCTCAAGGTGTAATCACTACTCAAATTTTTTGCCGCACTCTTCATATCAACACTTCCTCCTTCACAACCGTGCAATACGCTTTGCGCCAAGTCCAAAGTCGGAGCATTCCGGACATCCAGCGTAGCCGTTGCCTGAGTCGCCTCACAACCATGTTCGTCCGCACCCTTTACGGTATAAGTCCTTCTCCTGTCAGGGGTAACAAGATATGTAGCCCCTTTCACATCAGACATATCTTCCGTTTCAAGTGAAGAGCTCCAAACATAAGTATCCGCATCTCCGTTCGCTACGGTCAGCGTCACCTTCGAACCGGGACATACGGTCCAAACGCCATCAAGGTCATTCTTCAGCTCTAACGTCACTTTCGAATATACATCCACCCTCACAGAAGCCTCGGACTTACAAGTGGTCGTCGCATCTGTATATTCTACTCCATAATTGGTCAGGCTGTTCACAGCAATGGTCGGCTGTGCACCACTCAAGCTACTTGCCCCGTGCATCCACCTGAATGTAGGCGAGGATTCGCCCTCAACCGTTCCCACCAGCGTGATTTCCGCACCCGGACAAACCGCAGTTACCGACTCTCCGTCCACCTGAGCAACCAAAGCTACCTTCGGCAACTCATTAACCTGCACTTTCACGGAGTCCGTATTCGAACAACCGCCGTACGTAGCGGTTACCCGATAGGTAGTGGTACCGACAGCCGAAGTCTTTGGTCCCAGGATAGATCCCTTTGCTCCCGTATTCCACTCAAAAGCAGCATCGCCTCCTCCCTGAATAGCTGCTGTCAACGTCAGATCCACCTCCTTACAAGCCTGAACGATGGCTCCGTTATTGACTCCGTTGATGGTGATTTGCGGAATAGAACGAACCGAGAAAGCCTGGTCTGCACTGAGCGTTTTCACTCCGTCGCTAATCTCTACCGAAATCTGCTGATTGTTTCCGAAATTCTCGTAATCAATCGCCGTAATCGTCAACGTATCGTCCTTTGCCGTAGCCGTTACCGATGACGGGAACTTCCAATCGTAAGTATACTCCTTGGAACCGCCCTGTACCTTTAC
>CAMWQQ010000226.1 GCA_947176455.1 uncultured Odoribacter sp.
TTTTATCCACGCTACGGCACGGATAAAGTCCACGCCGTAATTGTTGTGCTCTTCCAGTCCGGTGCCGATGGCCAGGATGTTGACGTCGAAGATGATGTTTTCCGGACGGAATCCGGCTTGCTCGGTCAGCAGATGATGAGCGCGCTGGCAAATTTCGATTTTTCGTTCGTAGGTGACTGCCTGTCCTTGCTCGTCAAAAGCCATGACGACGACTGCCGCTCCCAGTCTCCGGATTTCCCGGGCTTTGTGCAGAAAAATGTCTTCGCCTTCTTTCAGGCTGATGGAGTTGACGATGCACTTGCCTTGTGCGTTTTTCAGTCCTGCCAACAGGGTATCCCAGTCCGAGGAATCTATCATCAACGCGGCTTTGGCGATGTCCGGGTCGTTGCTGATGTAGCGGACGAATGTCGCCATTTCGGCGGCGCTGTCAAGCATCGCGTCGTCCATATTGATGTCGATGATAGAGGCGCCGTCTTCGATTTGCTTCCGGGCAATCCGGGCGGCTTCCTCGTATTCCTTTGCCTTGATGAGTTTGCAGAACTTGGCGGAGCCGGCGACATTGGTGCGTTCCCCGACGTTGATGAAATTGTTTTGCTCCTTGTCCACCACGATTTTGTCCAGACCGCTGACGGCAAGTTGTGCTGGCATTTCCGGAATCTTGCGGGGCGGGATGCCTTGCAGGGCATCCCGTATGGCACGGATGTGGGCGGGCGTGGTGCCGCAACAGCCACCGGCGATGTTCAGCAGTCCTTCGGTTGCCATTTGCCGCAGGTAGGAAGCAATCAGTTCGGGGGATTCGTCGTATTCTCCCATTTCGTTGGGCAGTCCGGCGTTGGGGTAGATGCTCAGCGGACAGGGCAACGACCGGAACAGTTGCTGTATGAACGGCAACAAGTCCTTTGCGCCGAATGAGCAATTTAGTCCGAAACTGAACAGCGGATAATGGGAAACTGCCGTATAAAGCGCTTCCAGGCTTTGTCCCGTCAGGGTGCGCCCGCTTTTGTCGTTGATGGTTGCCGACAACATCACGGGGATGTCGGTGCCTTGGGCTTCCTGCACCTGTGCAATGGCGTACAAGGCGGCTTTGGCGTTCAATCCGTCAAAAACCGTTTCCACCAATAGTAGATGCACGCCTCCGTCGATTAGTCCCCGTACCTGTTCCGTATAGGTGGCGACCAGTTGGTCGAAGTCGACGGGACGGTATTCCGGTCGGTTGACATCGGGGGAGAGCGAAAGGGTTCGGGAGGTCGGACCGATGCTTCCGGCTACCCAAATTTGCCTCGTGGTATGGCTTTCCTCTATCGCCTGTATGGCGTTTCTGGTTCCTTCGTAATTCAATCGATAGACCAAATTCGCACATTGATACTCTTCTTGGGATAGGGCATTTGAATTGAACGTATTGGTTTCGATGATGTCTGCGCCCGCTTCGATGTAAGCCCGGTGAATTTCCCGGATGATTTCGGGGCGGGTCAGATTCAGTATGTCGTTGTTTCCTTTCAGGTTGACGGGATGGTTGGCGAATGCCGTCCCGCGGAAATCGCTTTCCGACAGACGGTATTTCTGTATGGCCGTTCCCATGGCTCCGTCGAGTATCAGGATGCGTTTTTTGATTTCTTCCTGTATCATCGTATTGTCTGTACGTGTTAAAATAGTTTTAGTTCAAATTGTCCGCAGATGCCGAGTTTGTCATCTTTTATGGCGATAGCCGCAAGGATGTCCTGCTGTTGCCGGATGCGGTCGATGCAATCCGGAATGTCTTCGGCGGTTTGAATCCGGTTGGCGAAAGCGGTGGCGTAAGTATCCGCCACCTTGACGTCCCGGCAGGCAATCATGACGGCATCCGCCTTGCCGAAACTCAGGGACGGACCGACCGTGCCCGATGAGGTGCATATTCCCAACGGAGAAAAGGTGGCTTCAATGTGCAGTCCCACTTTTTCCGACAAGGGAGAAGAGCCGGCAAACACCGAGATGTCCAGGTCTTCCGCAATGTCGGCGTAGATGTCTCCGCCGTTTTCGACGATGATTTCGCGAATGCCGAACTGTTTTTTCAATGCCTGTCCCACCTTTTCCGCTACGGCACCGGCTACCGCACTCATGGGACCGATTCCGCTTTTTTCCGCCACGGCGGACATTTCCCGGAATATCTGCGGTGCATCGGCGGGAGCGACAAAGGGTACCAACGCCCGGGCATAATCCGGGTGGTTTTCAATCCATTGGTCCATTTCCGTTCTCAATTCCCGGATATACCGGTTGACGAAATCGGGGATGTCCGGATGCCAGGAACTTTTGTCGACACCGATGCACAAGTCTGTTTCTTTGTGGGCGGCGACAAAATAGTTCCAGCGGTCGCTGCGGAAGTGTTGCCTGTATGTGCGGTTGACGTATTCCATATTATTCTGCGAATTCGATTCTGAACAGTTTTAACGGACAGGATTTCAGACACAATTTGCAGGCGATGCATTTCTCCGGGTTGAAGTGCAGTTTCCAGTCGGGCGCACCGATTGTCAGCGCATGCGAGAAGCAGGAAGATGCGCACATGCCGCAGTCGATGCAGCGGGAGGCGTCGTAGGAAACTTTGCTGGATACCGGACTGACGGTCACGCCGCACTCCGTCAGGTATTGAACGCCCGCTTCCAGTTTGTCTTCATCGGCTTCCAGCTCCACCAGCAGGCTACCGGATTTGCCTGCCTGGATTTCGGCTTTCAAGATGTTAATCCGGATGTCATACAATTTCACCAGGTCGTAAGTCAGCGAACGGTCGGTTGCGTCCACCGGGAAGGATAATATCACTTTCTTTATCATGATGTTTCTCAATTACAAGGTTTTACAATCAGCGGTTTTAATCTTCTCCTGTCAAGCCTTTCAAGCTTGTGTTTGTCGGCATGGTGCGAACCGGATCGGTCAACAGGAAATCCCCTTTCTGTATCCAGCCTTTCAGGATGCCGGCGATTTCCCGGGCTTGTGCCAGACTGGAGAGGGGAGCGGTGCGGATTTTGTGTCCGTTGATGTCAATCGTACCGCTTTGCAAGGCGGCGTAATTGACTTTGCCCAGCACTTGATTCCCGTTGCCGTAGTCGAGCACGTTCGTTTCTATTTGTTCGTTGCGAATGGAAACCCGATGTGCCAGGTCTTCATCGAGCACTGGAATCGGTATGCCGATGCCCACGTAGAGCGTGATGCCGTATTTTTCAATGTAGGCCCCCCGCAGGTATTTGCCACTCATTTGTTTTAGGTCTCCGGTGACGGCGATTGTCCGGGCGTTGCCGATGGGTACGCCGTGTTCGTTTATCGGCTTGGAGGTATTGAATTGCGTGCCGTTCCAGGTCACGTAACCTTCCGTACCGCAGAGGAAAATGCGGGTTCCCAGTCCGATGGTGCGGCATTCCGGGTCATTTAAGAGCGGAGACAGTTCACCCGCCGAACTGTAAGACGCATTCCGCATTCTGGGAAGCAGTGTGCCCATGTAGGTGTATTTGATGTGTTCCGTCGTATTGGTGGCTACGTTGTAATTCTGGTAGCAATTCCGGGGATTGTACAGGATGGCTTCGTTGATGCATTCCTTGTTGATGACCGCCTTGATGTGTTTCCGGGGATAGCAGTCGGTGCCTTTGCCCCAGGCTTCGAGGGCGATGTCTTTGCCGTTGACCAGGTCTTCGATGATGTGTCCTCCTCCATAGGCGGGATTCTCGGGATTGCAGTCCGTAGCGCCCACAAAGGTGTCGAC
>CAMWQQ010000227.1 GCA_947176455.1 uncultured Odoribacter sp.
CCTCAAAGATGCGGAAAAGGGTGCTTAATTGAACATCCGCTTTGCCGTTCTCAAGCCGGGATATGTATGTTTTTTTCGTCCCTATTCGTTCTGCCAGTTCTTGTTGGGTGAGTCCGGCACGGATCCGTTCTTCCCTTAGAGTCTCTGCCAGACAGAATGCCTGGGTTTCCTTGTCAAACTCGTCGCGTTCAGGAGTTCCTTTTTTTCCATACTCAACGTCAAGCAATTCGTCAAGAGTCTTGCAGTTCATGATGAGATTCTTTTTATTCTTATTCTTCTCCATGTTTCTTTTCGTTAAAGTATTCTTTCATCAGTTTTTCAGCCTTCTCGATTTCATTATCCGGAGTCTTCTGTGTTTTTTTCTGGAAGCCGTTGAAAAGGATAATCAGCTCTCCTTTGTCGAAGCAACAAAAGACTCTGAAAATATTGCCAGCATATTCTATCCGGATTTCATAAAGGCCTTTAACCGTTTTTATCGTCTTGAGAATCGACACAGGGAGTCTGTCAATCGTTGATATCCAAACCAAAACCTGTGTAATCTTCTTTCGAACCTGCGGTGTCTGAACTTTCAGGAATTCGAGAAAGTACTGTTTGTAGAATTTTACGGTTCTATTTGCCATAATACATGATTCAGATGCAAAGTTAACGAAAAAGTTTACATCTGCAAAATATTAAAAGGGCGTAAATCACAAAAAGATTTACGCCCTTGTTCTGACTTATCGTCTGATAAAAGCCTTATTTTGCTTTCGGTTTAAAGATGACATCGACAACGTTGGCACCCTTGAACATGGTTTTGGTAAATTTCTGGATGTCCTTGGGGGTTATCTTGTCCAGAATTTCTTCAAAGTTCTTCGGGTCTGCGGAATTGATGCCGTTCACATAGTAACCGTAAATGGCGTTCAGCCAATAGTTGTTGTGATTCTTGGATTGTTCCCGGTTCTTTCTCAAGTTGTTGACCACCTTGTTCAGTTCTTCCTGGGTGGGGGCTTCTTTCATCAGTTTCTCCACTTCGGCGTAAACCAGGGATTTCAGGTGGTTCGCCTTGGCAGGATCGCAATCGAAGCTCATGGTCATGCTGTAATTGGAATAAGGTTGGCGCATGACGCTTCCCTGAACGGATACTCCGTAGGTGCCTCCTTCTTTCTCTCGGATATTCTCGGTATATCTCAGGTCCAGAATTCCTTCCAGAATCTTGATGCATCTGCTGTTGTAGACGCTGTACGGCATATCCTTGGAGAAGTTGGTGATGACCGTTGATTTCGGTTGTTCAAGTTCCAGTTCGATTTCTTTGGTCACTTTCCCCTTGGGACCTCTAACCTTGTTGTCTTTCCAGTTTTCTTTCCGGTTCTCGGACTTGAGAGATCCGATGTACTTCTCAACCAACGGTTTAACGGTGTTTTCATCGATGTTTCCTACGATGAAGAAGGTAAAGTCGCTGGCATCCTTGATGCGGTCGCGATAAACCTGCTCAATTTTCTCCAGGCTGATTTTATTCAGATAGTCCTCGTTGTAAAGGAGTGTCCTCGGGTGATAATTGCTCATAATCAACTGGAGAGAATCCTGCATGATTTTCTGCGGATTTTTGAGCATGTTGGGTAACGTTGCCCGGTTGCGGTTCATGATAGAGGCAAAGACCTCTTTGTCGAAACGCGGTTTTTCAAAACGCAGGTACAGCAATTGCAGCATGGTTTCAAAATCGTTGGGTGTGGATGAGCCTGAAACAGCCTCGGACATACCGCTGATGGAAACCGAGCAGGACGCCATTTTACCGGTCAACAGCTTTCTCAATGTGATGGCATCGAAGTCACCGATTCCGAAGGATTTGGTGAAAGAAGAGGCATTTTGTGCGGAAGGAAGCAGTTCTTTGTCATCGTAAAGCGAAGTTCCTCCCTTGCTGTATGAGGTCAGGGCAACGGCGTCTTTTTCGTAATCGGCTTTCCGGAATACGACTTTTGCTCCGTTCTCCAGTGTCCATTCTACTGCGTCGAATTGGGGCAGTGGCTTGGTCTTGATGATTTTGGAACCGCTCAGTTCTTCGTTAATCAACGAAGCGTCGCTAACCGCGTCATGATAGGGGGCGATGTCGGCTTTTGCTACTTTGTCCATAATCGCCAACGCTTCTTCCTTGGTCAGGTGGGTGGTGTTTTCCGATGGACCGGAAATGGTGATTGACCGGTTCTTTTCAGAAGCCCATTCCTGCGCCTTGGCATTGACTTCCTCGACGGTAATCGTCGGAATCAACTGGGTGGCGTATTGATAATAATATTCGAAGTCTACCATCGGTTCTTCCTCCAGGAAGTTGCTTTGCATATCCTCGATGTAACTTTCGTTGTCCGTTTTGTCTTTTTCCTTGTAAGCGGACTCCAGTCCGACGAGCATGTTGGTCTTTGCGCGTTCCAGTTCGCTGGGCGTGAAACCGAATCTTTTAATCCTTTCGTTTTCCGTCAGGATGGTTTCCAGGGCAAGTGCCTCCTCGTTCGGTTTTGCGGTCGTGGCAACGTTGTAGGCGTTATATCCTCTGACAAAGCCTCCGAAACCGATGTTTCCCCCCAGGAAGGGCGGATTTGCCTGTTGCATCAGTTCGCTGATGCGTGCTCTCACCATGCTGTTGTAAAAGCTAGTGATGATGTTGTTTTTCAGGTAAGCGTGTGTATTTTTCTCTTTTGCGGACACTTCCGGGAAAAAGTTCGTGATGCTGATGGAGGAATTCTGGGCTTCCTTGTCGGTAGCCAGGCAATAATACGTCTCGTCGTGTTCGGGTATTTCGTAGAACGGGCGCGGCGTTGGGTTCTCAATGGCGGGAACATCGGACAGGATGTCCTTTACCCGTTGTTCCATTTGCTTGACATCGAAGTCACCCACGATGGCAATGGCTTCCAGGTCGGTCCGGTACCATTTGTGGTAGAAGTCCCGAATCGTCTGGTATTTGAAATTCTGAATGACATCCAGCGAACCGATAACGTCCCGGATGGCGTATTTGGAGCCTTTGAACAGTACCGGGAAGGTCTGTCTCTGAATCCGGAATGCTGCCGTGCGGCGGGTACGCCATTCTTCGGAAATGACTCCTCTTTCGGCATCGATCTCCTCGTCATCCAGTGTCAAATAGTAGGACCAGTCATGGAGAATCAGCAGGCAGGTATCCAGTAATGCCGGATTGGTGGTCGGTACGGAACTCAGGTTGTACACTGTCTCGTTATGTGCCGTGTAGGCGTTGATGTTGCGACCGAAAGCCACACCGTGCTTTTCGAGCGTGGTGATGATGCCTTTGCCGGGGAAGTTCTTGGTTCCCTGGAAAGCCATGTGTTCCAGAAAATGCGCCAGACCGTCCTGGTCGTCGTTTTCCAGCAGGGCGCCGGCATTGCGGATGATGTAAAAGCTAGCCCGATCTTTAGGCTCTTCGTTGTGTCGGAGGTAGTAAGTGATTCCGTTCGGAAGCTTGCCGACAACGACATTCGGGTCCTGTGGAAGCGGGTCCTGCAAATCGGCTTGTGCAAAGTTCCCCTGAATGAACAACAGACAAGAGAACAAGGATAAAATAATTCGTTTTTTCATGTCTAAATTTTATTTGTCTTTGAAACAAAAGTAGTTTTATTTACGATTTAATGTTGACGGAGAAGTTGTGTTTAACTTTATTTTAATAGGCTTTTTGAGCAGGGATGCGACCGGGAGCGATTTTATTAAATTTTAAGACATGGATAACGATACGC
>CAMWQQ010000228.1 GCA_947176455.1 uncultured Odoribacter sp.
GTCAGCAACTCCTCAAATGCAATTATCGTGGAATCCCTCATCGACGGGAAACGCTTTCCGGCTTATTCCAATTCCAAAATCATCGCCCTGGAAGATATTTCCATATATACGGAAACGGAAGACCTCCCCTTGAAAGAGGTTTTTAAACGGATATACACCAAAGAAGAAGGCAAACAGATTTTAAGCCACAAGGAAGCCAACGAAAAAATCATCGCCTATTTCAACGAAATCGTTCCGGAATACGACAAGGACAGGGTATACACTTCCGATATGAAAAAAATCATCCAGTGGTATAACCTGCTGACGGAGAAAGGCCTTCTCAATTTCACCGAAGAAGAGGAAAAGAAGGAAGCTTAATCCTCCCAACAACCATGTTCCGATTCAAGCAATTCGCCATACAACAGGACCGGACTCCGATGAAGGTGGGAACCGACGGCGTACTCCTGGGCGCATGGGCTGAATTGGAACATGGCACTCACATACTGGACATCGGAACAGGCACGGGACTTATCGCCCTCATGGCGGCACAGAGGAATCCTACGGCGTTGATTGACGCCCTCGAAATCGAGCCCAATGCCTGTGAACAGGCACGGGAAAACATACAGGCAAGTCCATGGGCAGAACGCATCACCGTCATACCAACCGCCTTGCAAGATTATGCCTCTCCGTCCATTTACGATTGCATCCTCTGCAACCCTCCTTTTTTCAACAGTTCCACCAAGACTCCCGATCAGGGCAGAACCCTCGCCCGGCACGATGACACCCTCCCTCATCCCGTCTTGATAGAACATGCCAGCCGGCTACTGGCACCGGAAGGCATTTTTTGCCTTATCCTCCCCGTCAAGGAAGCCACGGAAGCGATTCTATACGCCCGACAGCACCGACTGTTTCCACAACGCATCACCCAAGTGCTTCCCAATCCGGGCAAACCTCCCAAACGCCTACTGATGCAGTTCGCCCGGCACGAAACCGAAACACGGACAGACGAACTGGTCATTGAATTCAGCCGACATCAATATACCCCGGAATACATCCGCCTAACCAGGGCTTTTTATTTAAATATGACATAGAGTTTACCCTTATTAAGGAAAAATTATCATTATTGAAGAAACTAAGTTAAATTTTTAACTGTCCCTTAACTCTCCGCACCGGAATCCGGTTATATATTTGCAATGTCAATGGGACACCAAAGACTCGTTTTTTTTCATAAGTTTGTATGTTTAGGTTAGTAGTTAGTAATTAATAAGAGGTCGGGAAACCGATCTCTTATTTTTTTGCTATCTTGCAACCAAATTCTAATTATTCACAAACACAATATCAACAAGATGAAAAAAGAAGTTGCTTTAGGGATAGACATCGGCGGAACCAATACCGCCTTCGGATTCATTGACCGGGAAGGTAATTACCTGGCAGAAGGAAACATTGCCACCAATCATCACGAGGACATCAACGACTACCTGAAAGAATTGCACATGGAAATCGAGAATGTTTTGAACAGCATTCGCGACAAAGTCACGCTGGTAGGTATCGGCATCGGTGCTCCCTGCGGCAATTACCTGCAAGGGACTATCGAATACGCCTCCAACCTGAGGTGGCAGGGCGTCATCCCGTTTTGCAATCTTTTGCAGGAATATTATCCCTCTCTTCCCATTAAGCTGACCAACGACGCAAATGCCGCCACCATCGGTGAAATGATTTACGGCGGAGCCAAAGGGATGAAGGATTTTATCATGATTACCTTAGGTACAGGCGTCGGTAGCGGTTTCGTTGCCAACGGACAACTGATATACGGACACGACGGATTCGCCGGTGAATTCGGCCACATCATCGTTTCTCCCAACGGCAGGCAATGCGGGTGTGGCAGGAATGGTTGTCTGGAGACCTACGTTTCAGCGACAGGCGTAAAACGTACCGCTTACAAGATGATGGCAAAATACAATTACCCCAGCGAATTGCGGTCAATTCCCTTCAACGAAATGACCTCGAAGACGATTTGCGAAGCCGCCCTGAAAGGCGATATGATCGCCATCAATACCTTCAGATACACCGCCAAGATGCTCGGCGAGGCATTGGCAAACATCGTAGCCATCACCAGTCCCGAAGCCATTTTCCTCATGGGAGGATTGGCAAAGGCTGGAGACCTGCTGTTTGTTCCGACCAAGGAGCACATGGAAATGAATATGCTGAAGATGTTCAGCAACAAGGTAAAACTGTTGCCTTCCCAATTGACCCAGAACGTGGCGATTTACGGAGCCGCCGCCCTCGTCTGGAACGAGTTGGACAAGGCATAAACGCCTGCACTTTTCGGTTTGCCCGGCAATCTTGTACGGGCAAACCAACGTGCAAACCTCGAAACCATCGCCTTGCCGAACCAATCATATCGCATACATCAACCAAAGTGAAAAAAATGAAACTTTCTTTACCTCTTTTATGTTCTTTCCTTTGTCTTGTCCTGTCGGCTTGTCAGCCCAAGGAACAAGAACCGAAAATCACGGAATACGTTAATCCCTTCATCGGCACGGCAGACCACGGACATTGTTTTCCGGGGGCAATCGTTCCCTTCGGAGGCATACAGTTGAGTCCCGACAATCCGAGAGTCGGCTGGGACTGGTGCTCCGGTTATCATTACACGGACAGCATCATTTCCTCTTTTTCCCTCACACACCTCAGCGGTACCGGCATCGGCGACCTGCAAGACATTCGTTTTCTGCCCGTCATCACCCGACCGGACTCCGGTATCTTGCCGATGGAATACATAAAGTCCGAATATGCCCGGTTCACGCATGACAACGAACAAGCCGAACCGGGATATTACAGCGTAGTTTTCGACAACGGCATCAAAACTGAACTGTCCGTAACCCAACGTTGTGGCATCCAGTATTACCAATACCCTGCCGATGCGGCAGTCCGTGCCCTGACCCTCGACCTCTCGACAGCCAGGAACTGGGACAAGACCATGGAAACCAGTATCCGCAAAGTAAACAACCGGATGCTGGAAGGCTACCGGAAATCCAAAGGCTGGGCAGGAGACCAGCGCGTGTATTTTGTCATCGAATTTTCTCAGGATTGTCAAGTCTTTGCCGGAAAAGACAAACTGACCCCTCTGGCAGATGGGCAGAAATTCTCCGGTCCAGAGAGCTACGCCTGGATTGACTTCGGAGACAAGACCAACAAGATTCTGGTCAAAGTCAGCATCTCCTCCGCCAATCCGGAAGGGGCACTGGCAAACCTGGAGAAAGAAATGTCCCACTGGAGTTTCGACAAAGTCAAGAAAGACGCCAGACTCCACTGGAAACGCGAATTGCAAAAAATCAAAGCGGAAGGAAGCAACGAAACCGATTTGACCAACTTCTATACGGCACTGTACCACGCTTACACCGCTCCTTTTACCTATTCCGACGTGAATGGCAATTACAAAGGCCCGGACGGAGAAATCCACAGCGTCAACAAGCACACGCAATACACCATATTCTCCTTGTGGGACACCTATCGTGCCGCTCATCCTCTTTTCACGATTACGCAGAAAAAAAGGGTGGAAGACATGATCAACTCTATGTTGAAACACTACGACGCCTACGGACTGCTACCCGTCTGGGAATTGGCAGGCAATGAGACAAATTGCATGATTGGCAATCACTCCATAGCAGTCATCGCCG
>CAMWQQ010000229.1 GCA_947176455.1 uncultured Odoribacter sp.
TTAAAACAATATCGCAGGCTGTTTCATCGGCAACACAACGAACGTTAAATCCTCGAGCCGCATTATTGGAATAAACGTTCAACTGAAGTGCGCCATGAGAAGAATCAAAATCCGAAGCGTAACGGGATGAATTTAACCAATAAAAAGGTCGACCTGAAGCATAATATCTCCCATTTTCATAGATAAAGCCAGTTTTACCGGGCAGATATATCGTATTGCGGGTGGTTTTATCTAAAAATAGCCAATCATTAAAACGTTGGGAGTAAAAAACTCTGTCTATATTTGTTAAGCTGTTTACTTCTTCGACGGTAGGTATCCGCCAGCCGACAGGACACGGGTCGTTGGCAGTTTCCCACGTATCACTGGGGTCAGGACTGCTGTCCCAGCCGGAAAAACTACCCGTGGCAGACCAGCCCTTTCTCCGATTCCATTGGTAATACATTCCGACAGGATTAGCGGGAGTGGCAAACCGCCCCGGCTCTCCCACGTTGCGTTCCGCCCAGCATACGCCGTTAATCAGCACTCCGGGGCAAGGTTTGGAAACGACCGTTCCTTGAGCAAATGCCTGTCCGCTTCCCCAAAAAAGCATACAGCAAAGGATTGATATTTTTTCTTTTATGGCGCACATATAAAAATGACAGGAATCAAATTTGCCATACCGACAAATTTCTGCATTTTATTGATTGATAAGCCAATTCTTGGCTGACACAATTGTATATAGGACATTAGCGTATGGTGAATAAGTATATATATGTCCAGGGGTCTTTCCATTCCTGTTGGGCAATGCATATCCAATATACTCCATATTAGTATAGTTTTTCTCAAGAGGGGTATTTTCTATATGTAGTTCATACAGAAAGTCAAATCCAAATAATCCCCATGTTAAATTCGTCAATTTGGAACGGGTTGCACACAAACGACTTATTTGTGAATTAGATATATCTAATTGAGTTATGTTGGTGCCGGATATGTCAAGGTCATACAGATGTATATTTCTTGATATATCCAATGAATCAAAAGATGTGTAAGCGATATTGAGTTCTGCCAATGGACGAGAAAAAGAAAAATCTGCTTTGTTTATCGGTTGATTGTTGAGTGTCTTTATCGGAGTGCTTTCCAATAAAATGAATATTAATTCTCTATTTTTACTTAAATCAAAGTCTGTTATTGCAGTATATGAAGCATCAATATACATCAACCCTGTATTTTGGTCTAAACGAAGACTGCTTATCGGATTATTTCGGACGCTCAATATGTAAAGATATGGATTCTTTGAAAAATCGATGTCTTTTATTTGATTATATCCAAGATATACCACGTCAAGCCGTTCATTCTCAGAAATATTCAATTCGGTTAATAGATTATGTTCTGCCTCGAATGTTGTCAAGTTAGAAAACGGAGCAATATCAATGGAGGCAAACTCGTTGTTTGAAATATACAATTCTTGCAGTTTTGAACAATATGACAGATTTATCTTCTCTAAATGATTGTTCATGCAACTTAAAAATGACAAATTAAAATTCTCGGAAACATTCAGAGAAATCAAATCGTTGTCATCTACAATTAATTTTTTTATTGCCTGTCGGTCACCAGATAAAACTATTCCATGGGAGGGATTGTTATCGGAGAACGTGTGTGTGTAATCAAGTTCAGAGCCTTGGGGTATTCGTATGATTGTGTCTGCTGCCCACTGAACCTCTATATCTGCAGTCGCCACACATCGAATAGTTGCGGTCTTTTTAAGGCTAGCCATAACAACAAGCGAAGCTCCCGCCCGCGTCTTCGGCATTCGACTCAGTGCCTGTTCGATGAGTTCGGCTTTGGTGTATTGTTTGGGCGTTTGTGGTTCGTTAAATTCCAGTTCATCGTTGTTGCAGGAGGTGGTGGCGAGTAGCAGACTTAAACACGCCAACAGCATAAAATACCTGGATTTTACGTTGTTCAGGGAGCAAGGGATGTTTGTCATAAAGTTTGTAGTTTAAAATTTCCCAAACGTAATGAATGTTTCTTAAAATGGCAAAGAAAATTTAATAATATTTTTATGATTTGTTTATACAATGGAATGGAAATGCGGAGTTATGAAAAGAAAGACGGAACGGGAGAGGTGGGGATAAAAAAGAAGCTGAATGCCTTAGGGCAGACAGCTTCTTGAGGTTTACTGGAATGTGTTATTTGATGACATTCAGTTTCTTGCCGATTTTGATGAAGGCGGCGATAGCGCGGTCGAGTTGTTCGCGAGTGTGTGCTGCCGACAACTGGATGCGGATGCGTGCCTGTCCTTTCGGTACAACCGGGTAATAGAATCCGGTGACGTAAATGTTCTCTTTCTGCAATTCTGCGGCGAATTGTTGTGACAATACGGCATCATATAGCATCAGGGCGGCAATAGCCGATTCCGACGGTTTGATGTCGAATCCGGCGGCTTTCAGCTTGCCTCGGAAATACTCCGCATTTTCCATTACCCGGTCGCGCAGTTCCGTGCTGTCCATCAGCATGTCGAAAACGGCGATGGAGGCACCGCAAATAGCCGGAGACAGGGAGTTGGAGAACAGGTAAGGTCTTGACCGCTGGCGGAGCATTTCGATAATCTCTTTTTTACCGGTGGTGTATCCGCCCATGGCACCGCCGAGGGCTTTGCCGAGGGTTCCGGTGAAAATGTCGATGCGGTCCATAACGCCGTTGTATTCAGCGGAGCCGCGTCCGGTCTTGCCGATGAAACCGGCGGCATGGCTGTCGTCAACCATCACGAGGGCATTGTATTTGTCTGCCAGGTCGCAGATCTCTTTCAGTCGGGCGATGTCGCCGTCCATGGAGAACACGCCGTCGGTGACGATAATCCGGAAGCGTTGAGCCTGGGAGATTTTCAACTGTTCCTCCAGGTCTTCCATGTTGGCGTGCTTGTATCTGTAACGAACCGCCTTGCACAGACGCACTCCGTCGATGATGGAGGCGTGGTTCAGCTCGTCGGAGATGATGGCATCCTCCTGACCGAACAGGGGTTCAAACACACCACCGTTGGCATCGAAGCAGGCGGCATACAGAATGGTATCTTCCGTGCCGAAGAATTGGGAAATCTTGGCTTCCAGTTCCTTGTGGATGTCCTGCGTGCCGCAGATGAAACGAACGGAAGACATACCGTAGCCCCGGGCGTCCAGCGCTTTTTTGGCACCTTCGATGACTTTCGGGTGGGCGGAAAGTCCCAAATAATTGTTGGCGCAAAAATTCAACACGCTTTCACCGGTCGTCAGTTTAATTTCAGCTCCCTGAGGAGTGGCAATCAATCGTTCGCTCTTATAGAGTCCCGCATCTTTAATAGACTGGATTTCAGTCTTTAAGAAATCTTGAAATTTTCCGTACATACTTATAAAAATGATTTATATAGTTTGCTCAAAATTAGTAAATATTTGACGAATCGCAAAGAGACGGCATTTTTTTATGTACAAATTTTGGGGTGGAGGTGGGGGCAAATATTTTGTTTTTCGTGAAAAATGATGTATGTTTGCGGGCGAAATAGCAGAATGTTTCTTCAGGGCAGGGTGCAACTCCCTACCGGCGGTGATAGTCCGCGACTCCCGAATACGGGACTGAACCGGTGAAACTCCGGTACCGACGGTGAAAGTCCGGATGTGAGAAGAAATG
>CAMWQQ010000230.1 GCA_947176455.1 uncultured Odoribacter sp.
TGTGTAGGCACCGCTACGACAAAAAAAGAAGCCTCCCCCTACTCCTCAATGGAAGAGGTGAACTTTATATCCGTATTTTCAAAAGCATCCGACTCCAACTCCTTGCTCGGGTCAATTCCCATCCGCATTTTAGCCAGATTCCCTTCGTTGATGTCAAATCCGATAACGGAAACTTTCTTGGCAAACTCAAGAGCTATCGGTAAACCCACATATCCCAATCCGATCAAAGCCAACTTGACCTCTTTATTTACTAATTTATTATACATGATAAATTACAATTTCAAGACTCGTCCGCCTTTCAAACCATTTTTTCATGATTCTCCAGATTCCACCACGCCTCCGCGTCAGACATGACAAAATTATACACTTTAATTGCGAATGGCAAATCATACCCATGAAATTTTACCCCCATCCGGATAAAACAGGTTCAAATCAAAAAAGCGGACCTTTGCGGATCCGCTTTTATCTGAATTCCCGAACGGGAAATTATTCTGCTTTCGGTGCTTCTTCGGCAACCTCTGCCTTCGGAGCTTCCTCCTCCACAACCGTAGCTTCGGTCACTTCGGCGGTAGCTTTCTTGGCTCCGGTGGAACGACGACGACGGGTGGTGGTTTTCTTCACCTCCTGCTTTACCTCCGTATAAGTGGCATTGAAATCCACCAACTCGATGATGCAAGTCTCCGCATTATCACCCAGACGGGTTCCGGTACGCAAGATACGGGTGTATCCGCCGGGACGGTTGATGATTTTCGGAGCGATTTCGCTGAACAATTCCGTTACCGCCTTCTTTTGTCTCAGGTAGCTGAATACCGTACGACGAGAATGGGTGTTGTCGGTCTTGCTCTTCGTAATCAGAGGCTCTACATAGATTCTGAGCGCCTTGGCTTTAGGCACGGTCGTGCTGATTCTCTTGTGAAGAATCAAAGAAGTGGCCATATTGGACAACATCGCCTTACGATGTGAACTGGTCCGGCCCAGGTGGTTAAATTTCTTCTTATGGTTCATGATGTTATTCCTTATCTAATTTATACTTTGAAACGTCCATACCGAATTCGAGATTGTTGTTTTCCAACAAGGCTTCCAATTCCGTCAGCGACTTCTTGCCGAAGTTGCGGAATTTCAGCAAATCGTTCTTGTTGAAACGGCACAATTCCCCGAGCGTTTCTACTTCGGCAGCTTTCAGGCAATTCAAGGCACGCACGGACAAATCCATGTCGACCAACTTGGTCTTCAGGAGCTGACGCATGTGGAGCACTTCCTCGTCGAATTCCTCATTACCGTACTTATCCTCGGCTTCCAAAGAAATCTTCTCGTCCGAGAACAGCATGAAGTGGTGAATCAGAATCTTGGCTGCCTCCTTCAAAGCATCGGTAGGAGCAATGGAACCATCGGTTTCGATTTCCAACAACAATTTCTCGTAGTCGGTTTTACCTTCCACACGATAGTTCTCGATTTCATATTTTACATTCCGTATCGGAGTATAAATGGCATCAATAGGGATAAATCCCGCTTCGGCTTCCGCCGGCATGTTTTCAGTGCTGGGCACGTATCCGCGACCTTTCTGAATGGTGATTTCCATCTGGAAGTTCACCGACGGGTCCATATGGCAGATTTCAAGTTCCGTATTGAGTACCTCGAATCCGGTAAGGAATTTGTTGATATCCCCTGCCTTAAAAGCTTCCTGACCGTTAATCAGAACCGTCAGCTTCTCATCCTCAACATCCTCCACTTTTCTCTTGAAGCGAACTTGTTTCAGATTCAGGATAATCTCGGTCACATCCTCGATTACTCCCGGGATAGTCGCAAACTCATGTTCTACGCCATGTATTTTAATGCCGGTAATCGCGAAGCCTTCCAATGAAGACAGCAGGATTCTGCGCAACGGATTACCAATAGTGATACCGTAACCCGGCTCCAACGGACGGAATTCGAATTTTCCGAATTTGTCCGTCGACTCGAGCATAATTACTTTGTCCGGTTTCTGGAAAGCTAATATTGCCATAAATATCTTAAATTTTTTACTTAGAATACAATTCTACGATTAACTGCTCTTTAATGTTCTCCGGAATATCCGTTCTTTCCGGCACATTCAGCAATTTTCCGCTCATGGAAGAGCCGTCCCATTCCAACCAGGAATATTTGCTTACCCGGTTCGAACGCAGGCTTTCTTCGATGACTTCAAGAGCCTTTGACTTCTCGCGCACGGCAACAACGTCTCCTGCCTTAACAGCAGCCGACGGGATGTTGCAAACTCCGCCGTTCAGCGTGATGTGACGGTGAGAAACCAACTGACGCGCAGCGGCACGGGTGGGAGCAATTCCCAGACGATACACCACATTGTCCAGACGGCACTCCAGCATCTGCAACAGCACTTCACCGGTAACACCTCCGGCACGCTCTGCCTTCTCAAACAGGATGCGGAATTGTCTTTCCAGCAAACCGTAGGTATATTTTGCCTTTTGTTTTTCTTTCAACTGAACACCATATTCAGAAATCTTTCTGCGACGACGAGCCAAACCGTGCTGTCCTGACGGATAGTTTCTCCGTTCCAGTGCTTTATCCGGTCCGTAGATGGGCTCACCGAACTTTCTTGCTATTTTAGACTTAGGTCCTGTATATCTAGCCATTTTTTTAAATTTTTGTTTTCAGATTCTTGATTTCAGATTTCCTTCCGACTTCCGACCTTCTTCGTCCATCGTAAATCCATCATCGTAAATCCATCACGTTCATAAAAAATTAAACTCTTCTACGTTTCGGAGGACGACAACCGTTGTGTGGCAGCGGAGTCACGTCGATGATTTCAGCCACCTCTATGCCACTGGCGTGGATAGAACGGATTGCCGATTCACGACCGTTACCCGGACCTGAAACATATACTTTCGCTTTGCGCATGCCCAAATCAAAGGCAACCTTGGCGCAATCGGCCGCTGCCATTTGTGCTGCATACGGAGTGTTCTTCTTGGAACCTCTGAACCCCATCTTTCCAGCTGAAGACCAGGAAATCACCTGTCCGGTGGAATTGGTCAAAGAAATGATGATGTTGTTAAATGAGGAATGAACGTGTGCCTGTCCCACGGCTTCTACTTTAACCAGCCGCTTCTTGTTACTTGATGTAGACTTCTTTGCCATAATTCAACTCAATTATTTAGTTGCTTTCTTCTTGTTAGCAACAGTTTTCTTCTTGCCCTTACGCGTACGGGCATTGTTCTTGGTACTCTGGCCTCTCACGGGCAGTCCCAGACGGTGACGGATTCCACGGTAGCAACCGATGTCCATCAGTCGTTTGATGTTCATCTGGACCATTGACCTCAGCTCACCTTCGACTTTGTACTCCGATCCGATGATCTTCCGTACAGCCCCGAGCTGGTCGTCGTTCCAGTCTTGCACCTTAAGGTCATAATCGATGCCGGCTTCACTCAGGATAGCGCGCGCACTACTTCTACCTATACCATAGATATAGGTCAAGGCTATTTCTCCTCTTTTGTTTGAGGGTAAATCTACACCTACGATTCTTGCCATAAATCTTTTTAATTTAACTTAAATGAATGATTTAACCCTGACGCATTTTAAACTTAGGGTTCTTTTTGTTAATGACGTACAAAACGCCTTTTCTTCTTACAATCTTGCAATCGTCATT
>CAMWQQ010000231.1 GCA_947176455.1 uncultured Odoribacter sp.
CGGATGTCGCGTCGTACACGTGCTCCGTCTCCGCTCCCTCCGCCGTCTCCCCGTCACCGAACTCCCACCGGCACACCGTGCCCGCCGGTGCCTCCGCCCTGAACCGCACAGAGGGTGTCTCCGTGTCGATGGCGGTTCGGTTCGTCCGTATCGCCACCTCCCTCGCATAGTAAGGCACCCATTGATCCCTTGCGTACTCGTTCCCGCATCCATTCGGCGTTTCCAGCTGCAGCGTGACCCTATACGTTCCCGAGTCGGCATAGGTATGGTAGCCCTCCTGCGTACGGTACGTGGAGCCGTCGCCCATATCCCAGCGCCAGAAGCCCATTGCCGAGTCCGGCTCGAAGAAGAAGGCGTATCCGTGCGTCTCGCAATCCTCGAGGGAGAGGACGATGTTCCCGCTCACCTTCTTCTCCTCCGTAAGCTCCAGCGTGACGATGCTGTCGCAGCCGTGCACCGTCTTCAGGTGCAGGACGTGCGTTCCCTGTTCGGCGACGTTGAAACCGTGACGGGTGTAGGGGACGCCCTCGCAGAGGATGTCCGTGAGGGATACGGCGTAGACCGGATGAACGTTCAGCGTCAGCCGGTAGATGCTGTCGCAACCGTGGACGGTTTGCAATGAATCGTCGTACACGCCGCTCCTGTCGTACAGCCCGCCCCGAAACTCCACAACGTCCCCGTCGCAGGCGTTCCTGGTTTCGGGGATGAGGTAATCCCGGTAGACGTGCAGGTCGAGCGTGACGATGCTGTCGCAGCCGGCAGTCGTCTTCAAGTAGTGAATGTACTTGCCACCTGTCGTCACGTCGGTGAGCCGGAAACCATTCCCGTCATACCGATCCGAGGGACAGATGCTGTCGTAAAGCGTGAGGCGGTACGAGGGAAGCATGGTCAAGCACAAGTGCACCAAGGAATCGCAACCGAAACGAGAGGATAGGGACAGCGAATGCTCGCCTCCCGTCTGCACGTCGGACAGGGAGAAGCCGTGTCCGTGATAGTTCTTCCCCTGACACACGGTATCGTAGACGGTCGTATCGTGCAAGGGATGCACGCTGAGGTAGAGCGTGCGGATGGAATCACAACCCCAGGCGACCGTCTTAAAGGAGTGCACGACCACCGTGTCGGCATAGACTGCAGGCAAAGAGAAACCGTTGCCGTTGTAGGGTCTGCCGTAGCATACGTCACCGTAAAAATGAAGATCGTAGGGCTGGTGCACGGTCAGTACCAATTGATAAATACTGTCGCAGCCAGCGGCGGTTTTCAGGGAGTCGTAGTACGTGCCGCTCCTGTCATACCGTTTACCCCGAAATTCCACGGACTCTCCCTCGCAGATGTCCCTGCTCTCGGTGATGAGGTGTTTGGGGTGGACGGTCAGGTGTAGCGTGACGGTGCTGTCGCAGCCGTGGACGGTCTGCAAATTCCGGGATTCTGTAAAACTTTTGATCGCGGATGTCAGGCTCTGACCGTGCAGGTAATAAGGATCTCCCTGACAAACGGTGTCGTAAACAGTCGTATCACGTACCGGCCAGACCGTCAGATGGAGCGTCCGAACGGAGTCGCAGCCCCAGACGGTTTTGAAGGATTTCCGTACAACCGTATCGGCATGGACGGCAGGCAAAGAAAAACCATAACCATTATAGGAGTCGCCGTAGCATGCCTCATCCCAGAATGGAAGGTCGTAGGACTGATGCACGGTGAGGTGGAGCGTGCGGATGGAATCACAGCCCCGGGCGGTTTTGAAAGACTGCCGTACAACGGTGTCAGCATAAACGGCAGGCAAAGAGAAGCCGTTGCCCTCGTAAGGATTGCCGGAGCATACGTCGCCATAAAAATGCAAGTCGGGAGCCGGATGCACCGTCAGATGCAACATAACGTTGCTGTCACAGCCGTGAACGGTCTGCAAGATCCGTGTTTGCGTAAAACCTTCGGTTACGGATGGCAGATTAAAGCCGTGCCGATAATAGCCGTCTCCCTTGCAGATGGTGTCATAAACAATCGTATCACGTACCGGCCAGACCGTCAGATGGAGCGTCCGAACGGAGTCGCAGCCCCAGACGGTTTTGAAGGATTTCCGTACAACCGTATCGGCATGGACGGCAGGCAAAGAAAAACCATAACCATTATAGGAGTCGCCGTAGCATGCCTCATCCCAGAATGGAAGGTCGTAGGACTGATGCACGGTGAGGTGGAGCGTGCGGACGGAATCACAGCCCCAGGCGGTTTTGAAAGACTGCCGTACAACCGTGTCGGCATAAACGGCGGGCAAAGAGAAGCCATAGCCGTTGTAAGGATTGTCGGAACATACGTCGCCGTAAAAATGCAAATCAGAAGTCGGATGCACGGTCAAATGCAGGTTGACAATGCTGTCGCAACCCGTGACGGTGCTGATGCGCTGAAAACGATAAATGCCCGATTCCGTCCCAACACCGAAAGTCGTGTCACGCCACGCATAAGGCAAAGCATTTGCGCAAATGGTGTCGTACATATTTGTAATAGTTGTGCATTCTTTTACCGTCAAATGCAAATCAATGATATTTGTAAATGCGCAGTTACTTTGTTGAAAACGGTAAGTTCCGGTTTTAGTACTTTCCTGAAAAATCGTATCGCCCCATTCATAGGGCAAATCCTCTGCAAAAATAGTTTTGAAGACATCAACAACAGTATCGTGTTTCTCGGCAACACAACGGATATAAAAAGCATAATCACGGGGGGCAAGCAGGTCACGAATCGGCCAAGCGTCCGAGCGAGGAAAAAACATCCAAGCCTTTGAAACGTCATCCACATTAGCCGAACTTGACCAATACCCGCATTGGGAAACAGCTACCGTAGCAGAATGACCTATTTCATAGCCAAATGTTGGAATCCATAGGGTATCAGAGGTATTATTGCTCCAATAATAAGTATAACCTTCATAATCATTAACAGTCCTATAACAATCCTTGCAATGGTCTAAAGTTTTTGCCTCCTCAATGGTCGGAATCCGCCAGCCTGCGGGGCACGGGTCGTTTGCTGATTCCCAATGGTCCGCAACAGAGGCCTGATTATTTCTATCGGGAATAGATTCCGTTGCAAGCCAACCTTTTTTTGAGTTCCATTGATAAAGCATACCATAAGAAAGAGGTGTGGGGGCAAACGTACCCGGTTTATCCACATTGCTCTCTGCCCAGCATACGCCGTTGTACAATACCCCTTTCCGAGGCTTGTTACATTCATTCACTGTCAGATGAAGAGAAAGAATGCTGTCACACCCCGTGACGGTGCTGATGCGCTGAAAGCGATAAATACCCGACTCTGTCCCAACGCCGAAAGTCGTATCACGCCACGTATAAGGCAAGGCATTTGAGCAAATGGTATCGTAAGCCTCTGTGGTGATAGTGACGCATCCCGTAGTATCCCGACCGGCAACACAACGAACAGAGATGGCTCCAGGGGCAAAATACGATGCCCATACAAACGTCTCATCTGTAAACAATAGACCCCAAACAGACTTTTCGTCATATACAGTAGAAGAATAATACCATCCAACGTTATCATCTCTAGATGAAGCTGTAAATCGACCTCCGGCTGGCGGTAAGAAAACTTTATTGCCGTTGATCTTGTCTGTAAATCTCATGC
>CAMWQQ010000232.1 GCA_947176455.1 uncultured Odoribacter sp.
ATATGCAGATATACGATTTTGTCAAGACCCGTCCGGACCTTTCCATATACAAGGCGATTTGCGACTATTCCGGCTTTTACAGCCAGATTTCTACGGCAGGCACCTATACGGTTTTCGCTCCGGTGGACAGTGCCTGGCGGAATCTTTACAAGGAGCTGAAGATTTCAGATTTCCGGGAAAAGACTCCGGAATACTGGCTGATGTATATGCAGTATGCCGCATTGGAAAGCATGATTCATACCAATTCCATGAACGGCGGGAAGATGACGACCTACACGATGCTCGACCGGAATTATTTCCTGTCCGTGGACGTGACTTCCTATACGGCAATCAAGCTGAACAACTCCTCCGTGATTACGGAATACAACATTGAATTGAAAAACGGTTACCTGAACCTGCTGGATGCCGTGCTGATTCCGCCGGTGACTCCGGTTTACGACTTGTTGAAGGAAGACGGCAGGTTTGAAATCATGCTTTCGCTTTTTGAAGAAAGCGGGCTCAAGCCTTATCTCACCGACAGCATCGTCACCTTGTTCGTCGAACCGGATGCGTTGTTTGACGACGAGGAGATGGAGTTTGACCCGCGCGAACTGCCTGCCGAGGAATTGCGGCAATGGCTGAAATACCATATTCTCCCGGCGAAGCGTTATTTTATCAATGATTTGGATGCCAGGATGTTGCAACCGTTATATGAGGAAGATGTGATTACGTTCAATGTGAAGCAGGTGGGGAGCGATGGGAAAGGATTCATCCATTTGAATCAGGCATACCGGGTTTCCACCCGAACGGACCGAAATGCCCTCAACGGCGTGGTGCATGAAATGTACGATATCATCCGGATTGGCGACCATACGGCGGGAACCATCGAGACCAACCTGTACGGTGCGACCAACCCCCAGAAAGGATATGTCCGAAACGTGTTTACCGATGCTCCAGCCAGGGTGGTAGAGAATTACAGTTTCAACAGCTATCACCAGCAGTTGCTGGAAGAACCGCAGCCTCCGATTTGTTCTTTTATCGCGTCGCAGAGCGGGGATGCTTTCCGGGTCGTCATTCCGGATGTCGCCCAGGGGGTTTATGTGGTTCGTCTGATTTATAACCGGTCTTATACTCCGACGTTGCGTCTGATGTACAATGACGTCACCGTCAGGTCTGGCATCGCCATCGGTACGCCGGACGGTGATTTTACCGAATACACGACCTTGAAATATAAGGATTGTGGCACGATAGAAGTAAATGAACGGGGAGATGTGGAGCTGAATTTCATGTTGGAAGAATACGGCAGCCTCCTGATGGACCGGATAGACTTGATTCCGAACATCACGTTCTAAGATGATTTTGACCAGAAAAAACAACAGATATGAAGATGTGGATTAAATACAGAGTTCTGTTTCTCGGCTTGATTTGCCTGGGAATACCCCGGTGTGCGGAGGCTCAGACGAGGACGGATGCCGATACGACCCGGGAGGCGGTTTTGTCGGTGTTGCGGCATAAAAAGAATTGGAGCGACATCTATTCCATGCGTTCGGTGTTTCTGTTCGATAGGGGACTGTTGGGCGAGGAGACCGGCGTGTACACGTCCTCCAACGGTTTTGTCGGAAATGCGGGATTGCTGATGATTCGCGGAGTTTCCTCGGTGAATCTGAATACGTCGCCTTATGTGTTCGTGGACGGTCTGCCCACCCGCCAGGCGCCTCATATCGCTCCCTTTGCATCCGGCGTGCTCCGGTCGAACCTGATGTTTATCAATCCGTTGGACATTGCGCAGATGCGTGTCGTGAAGAACGGTTATGACAACGTATTTTACGGCGGTCGGGCGGCGAACGGAATCATTGAGGTGGAGATCGACAAGGGAACCATCGGAACGGCGACGTTCGACGTGGATTTGCGCGTGGGCATCACGGATGCCGATTTCTCGCCTGCCCTAATGAATGCGGCGGAGTTCCGTGCCTATCTTTACGAAATGATGCAGGACAAGGGAATCGCCGCCGGAGAGTTGCAGCAGAATCCCTTGTTCGACCCGTTGCAGCCGGCATACGGTCACGATACCTATTGGCCGGGGATATTGGGGCGGAAAGGCATGTTCTCGGACGTACACGTGAAAATGAAGGGGGGTGACGGAGATACGCACTACCTGTTCAGTATCGGATATACCAAGGAAAACGAGGTGTTGAAGGAGGCGCACGACCAGCGCATCAACATGCGTTTTAACCTGGACTTCAAGATTTCGCCCAAGGTGAAGATTACCAATCTGTTTGCCTATAACTACGGGAACAACCGTTTCTGGGGAGAGGGCACGAACTGGCTGCACAACCCGTTGTACGTGTCGGCAACCAAGGCTCCCTTCCTGTCGAAGGACTATTATTCGGAAGAGGGAGTGAAGGTGGAGCAGCTGGCAGGCGTGGACGCGTTGGGCAGGACCAATCCCGCCGCCCTGCTGGCAGGATTGACCAACAAGGGACTGAGCAACAAGGTGGATGCCCTGGTTCGGGCAAACTGGAGCATCCGGCGGAACACCTCCGCCAATGCGGAAGTCATGGTGACCTATAACTCCCTGACTGAAAAGATGCACCAGCCGGCAGCGGGGATTGCTCCCGACCGCTACATCGAACGCCAGAACGCCAAGCGTTCCTACAGCGAATACCTGATGCGCTGGAGAGCCTGGGCGGAGCATCACGGCAACATCGGTACGGACTGGAATTACAATGCCCAGGCAGGATTTTCCATAGACAATTACAAGGAGAAGATGATTTTCGGCAGGACGGTCAATGCTGCCAGCGATGAAATGGAATCTTTGGAAAAGGGAAAGTTTGCCGATTCCATCAACAATACCCGCTATGACCACAACCAGATGAATTTTTACCTGTCCGGCGGGATGACGTGGCGGAACAAGGTGCGCCTGGGTGCCAATTTCAACTTGGAGCGTTCTTCCAATTTCGGTCCGGACGGAGCCTGGAACCTTTATGCCGGTGCGGAGGTGCGGTGGACCGCCCTGCAAACGCCGTCCGAGTTTCTGGAAGTGTTCGGACAGTACGGACGCACGGGAAATAACGACGTGCGTGGCGGATATTACGCCCGCTTGTATAAATCGACGGCTTATTACACGTATGGAGGCGTTTACCTCGGAAACGTGAAAAACGATGATTTGCGACCCGAGTTCACCCACAATTACGATGCCGGGGTCAACGTTGCCTTGTTCAGGAATCTGCTGGAAATTGGAGCGTCCTACTATTATCGGCGGACGGTCGGGTTGATTACCCGGAAGTCCCTGCCTATCGAAGTCGGACTCGACCCCCAGTACGAAAACAACGGAGTGGTGAGCAATCAGGGCGTCGAGTTTTCGGTTGCCGTGAATCCGATTCGCGACAGCCGGTGGAAATGGAGCGTCTTCGCCACGATTTCCACGTTGAAGAATAAGGTGGTAAGTTTGAAAAACGGGGAAGTTGTATCGACCATGGACCAATTTACTTCCGTTGCCCGCAAGGGGGAGGAACTGGGGGCTTTTTACGGCTACAAGGTAAAGGGCATTTTCAATTCGGCGGATGAAATCAACGTGGTCAAGTCGGACGGTTCGGCTTACCAGCCGGGAGATTACCGGATGGAAG
>CAMWQQ010000233.1 GCA_947176455.1 uncultured Odoribacter sp.
GTGGAGATTCCTTCGGATGCGGCGAATCTGGACAAATTGAATTTCCTGGCGGGCAAACGGGTGGATCAGGTAAACAAAATGGCGGAACTGGGTACCCAGATTGCGCATGTGGACGGCGGTGTGCCCAATATGAAAGTCGTTATGCCTGAATTGAGCGCTTTGTATATTGGGCAACTGTTTTATTTCTTTGAACTGGCTTGTGGAATCTCCGGAAATATGCTGGGCGTGAATCCGTTCGACCAGCCGGGAGTGGAGGCTTACAAGAACAATATGTTCGCCCTGCTGGACAAGCCCGGATACGAGGAGGCTTCCAAAGCCATCAAGGCAAAATTGTAAATGAAGTGAAAAATAATCCATAAATGATCGATGATGAAAATGTCATTAAAAATGTGTGCGCTCGTAGCCCTTTTCGTGGTGGGTATGAGTTCTTGTTTGAAGCCGGACGATTCTTTAAATGTTGGCGTGTATGCGTATGTCCTCCAAAATAGCGATGGGACTTTTACACCTCAGGTTCGTTTGTCGGGCAATAATTTGGCTTCGGCATCAGTCAATGTGGCTGGTATGAATTTTGCCTTTACCAAGGTGGACGATTGGACCTGGGAGTTGAGCAATGGTTCTTACTTTCCGCTGGGAAGGTTAGATACCATTCCTGCCAATATTTATATGCTGACGGTGAGTGGATTGAACGGGAAAACTGAAACTTTTGGGCTTGGTTTTCAAACCACAAAGCGAATGTCTTCCGTTGAGCTGACTACTTTGGAATACGTGCCAAGTGAGAAGAAGATAAACGTGGAATTGGCGGATTCTGTACAGAACGCCACGGCTTATTTTCTCATGATTACAGCTCCGACAGGGAAAGATTTCCCCAAGTTTTTAATGTGGACTCCTTATGGCGATGGCTATAAATTGGAGTTGACCGGTGACAAAAAACTGTCTGCTACGGTATCCGTTCCTTATCTCGGAACCGGAACCTACCGGTTTGCAGTAGGAGCAAGCTATAATTCAAACTATGCTCCAGTTTTCCGCATCAGCGAGAAGACCATTACGGTGACAAACGAAAAGCAAGTGGAATAGGGAGGGTATTTCCTGAAATTAAAAATCCGGCTAATTTGTTAACGAATTAGCCGGATTTTTCTTTATGTAGTGTTTGTCAAGACAACCGTACCGTGTCCATGGCGATAACCAGTTCTTCGTCCGTGGTGATGGCCATGACTTTGGTGCGGGAATCCGGCGTACTGAGCATGGTATCTGCACTGCGGGTACGGCTGTTCACCTCTTCGTCCAGCTTGATGCCCAGATACTCCATATCCCGGCATACTGCCTGACGAACCGGCTGGTCGTTTTCGCCAATACCTCCGGTGAAAATAACCAGGTCAACCCCGTTCAAAATGGCGGCATAGGCACCGATGTATTTTTTTACATTATGCACGAATACGTCCAGCGCCAGTTTGGCTCTTTCGTGTCCGTTTTCCTTGGCGGTCGTCAATTCGCGGAAGTCCGAGGAAACTCCGGAAATGCCTTGTACTCCGGATTGCTTATTGATCAGAGCATTGAGTTGCTCGGTATTCAATCCTTCCTTTTCCGCAATGTAGAGCAGGGCTCCCAGGTCCAAGTCCCCGGCACGGGTTCCCATAACCAGTCCAGCCACCGGAGTAAAGCCCATGGAGGTGTCTACCGATTTGCCTTTCTCAATGGCGGTGATTGAAGCTCCGTTGCCCAGATGGCAGGTGATGATTTTCTTTTCCTGGATATTCCAGCCCAGCAGTTTGCAGGCTTTCTCGGCTACGAATTTATGTGACGTACCGTGGAAACCGTATCTTCTGATGCCGTATTTTTCGTAATATTCATAAGGAATACCGTAAATATAGGCTTTCTTGGGCAGTGTCTGGTGGAAAGAGGTGTCGAACACGGCAACTTGAGGAACGGAGGGGAGCAATTTTTCCATGGTCTCGATACCTTTCAGATTTGCCGGATTGTGCAAGGGAGCAATTTCTGCCAAGGCTTTGATTTTTGCCTTGACGTCTTCGTTTACCTTTACGCTTTCGGAGAAATATTCTCCGCCGTGAGCCACCCGGTGTCCTACGGCATTGATTTCATTCAAGGACTTCAGGATTCCGTGCTTTGCATCCGTCAATGCTTTGAGAATTAAATCCATACCCACGCTATGGTCGGCAATGGGTTGTTCGATGACCACTTTGTCTTTCCCTTCCGGTTTGTAGGTAAAGCTACCGCAAGCCAGTCCGATTTTCTCAACGATGCCTTTTGCCAGCAGAACCGGCTGCGCATCCATGTTCAACAACTGGTATTTAATGGAAGAACTTCCGCAGTTTAATACTAAAACATTCATTTTTTAGCTGATTTAAAATCTTTGCAATGGCTGTCTGCCGAAAGATGTTCGTTCGTAAATAGGATTAATTCAAACCTGCGGCCTGATTTACCGTAATGGCGACCAGGTTGACGATGTCGCTGACCGAGCATCCTCGGGAGAGGTCGTTGATTGGAGCCGCCATGCCTTGAAGTACGGGACCTACGGCTTCGATACCGGCAATGCGCTGCACCAGTTTGTAGCTGATGTTGCCGACTTCCAGGCTCGGGAATATCAGAACGTTGGCTTTTCCAGCAACCGGACTTCCCGGAGCCTTGCTTGCTCCGACAGAGGGTACCAGAGCGGCATCTGCCTGCATTTCACCGTCAATCATCACGTCGGGTGCCATTTGTTTGGCGAGTTCGGTGGCTTTTACCACTTTGTCCACCAGTTCGTTTTTGGCTGAGCCTTTGGTGGAGAAACTCAACATGGCGACACGCGGTTCAATTTTGGCAATGGCACGGGCTGTCGCTGCCGTGGAAACGGCAATTTGTGCCAGCTCTTCTGCCGTAGGGTTAGGGAGTACGGCACAGTCCGCGCATACAATCAATCCGTTCTCTCCGTATTCCGGCTTGTTGGTCAACAGCAGGAATGCTCCGGATACGACGGAAATGCCCGGTAACGTTTTTACAATCTGCAATGCCGGACGCAATACGTCTCCGGTGGCATTTTTAGCTCCCGCAACTTCTCCGTCAGCGTCTCCGCTTTTAATCATCAAGGTTGCCAGATAGAGCGGGTCGGTCACCAATTTCAGCGCCTGTTCCTTGGTCATGCCTTTGCTTTTGCGCAATTCTACCAACAAATCGGCATATTGTTCTTTTTTGGCATGTGCCTGCGGGTTGACAATGGTTGCTTTTCCGATGTTTTTCAACTGGTGCTTTTCAGCCAGGGCGGAAATTTCCGCAGGGTCGCCAATCAGAATGATGTGGGCGATGCCTTCACTGATAATCTGGTCTGCCGCCTGAAGCGTCCGCTCTTCGGTTCCTTCCGGAAGAACAATCGTTTTGTTCTGCTTTTTTGCGTTTGCTTTGATTTGTTCTAAAAGTTCCATTGTATTGTATTTTTATAAATATTGTTTCCGTACAGTTTCACAAAAATAGAAATAAAATAGGGAAAAGAAAAAGAGTTGACTTGAAAAGCCAACTCTTTTTTTTATGTGATTCAGATTTATTCGCTGTCTTTGTAAATGGTGACGCAAGTATTTGCATTGCCTATATC
>CAMWQQ010000234.1 GCA_947176455.1 uncultured Odoribacter sp.
CATCGAAGTAAGCGGTTATCTGCTTGAAGAAAAAAGAGAAATCGCCAAACGCCACCTGATTCCCAGACAGCTCGAAAACCACGGCATCGCAGAGGAGAACATCGCCATTCCGGACGATATGATTGATTTCATCATCGAAAAATACACCCGCGAGTCCGGCGTGAGAAGCCTGGACATGACCATTGCCAAAGTAATGCGGCACGTGGCACGCAAAGTGGCTATGAACAAAAAGTTCACCGTAACCATCGACGAAGACAAAATCAAGGAATACCTGGGCACTCCCATTTTCTCGCGCGAAGAATACCAAGGCAACGAACTGCCCGGCGTGGTGACCGGACTGGCATGGACGGCAGCCGGAGGTGAAATTCTATACATCGAATCCAGTTACAGCAAGGGCAAGGGACACCTTAGCCTTACCGGAAACCTAGGCGATGTCATGAAAGAATCCGCCACATTGGCATTGGAATACATCAAATCCCATGCGAAGGAAATCGGTGTCGATGAAAAGCTCTTTGAAGAAAACGACATCCACATCCACGTTCCTGCCGGAGCAGTTCCCAAAGACGGACCTTCCGCCGGCATCACGATGGTCACCGCCTTGGTCTCTTCATTGACCGGACGGAAGGTGAAAAAAGCAATCGCCATGACAGGCGAAATCACCCTTCGCGGCAAAGTATTGCCCGTTGGAGGCATCCGGGAAAAAATCCTGGCCGCCAAACGCGCCGGCATCAAGGAAATCATCCTTTGCAGTCAGAACAAAAAGGACATCGAAGACATCAAAAAGGAATACCTGAAAGGATTGAAATTCCACTACGTGAACGCTATCGGGGAAGTGCTGGATGTTGCCCTTCTCTGAGCCAAGGGAAGTAAATGAAACGGGTGTGTCAAACGAATCGTTCGGGACGCCCGTTTTTATATCTGACTAAGCGCCATGCCCAGCATCGCCAATGCGCCGAATACAAGCAACAGCAACGTCAAGCCCAGCAAAGAGATGACCAATCCCGCTATGGCAAACCCTCGCGGAGCACTGAAAATCCCGCAAATGGAAAATATCAGTCCCAACGCCCACAATAACCAGCCCAATACGGGCACCCAGCCCAAAAACAAGGCAATCAAGGACAGGACAAAACCGGCAACCCCCACGCCATTGGAGGAGCGTTGCTGAATAATAATGGTCTGCTTCACCTGTTCCTGTTCTTTACTTTCTCCCATAACATTCCTCTTTATATATGAAACTATTTCTCCGACTCGCCCAGACTCCGAGTCAAGCGTTTCACCAATTTGTATTTATTGAAAAACTCCTTCAAAATAACCCGCAACACCGTATAGGCAGGAATGGCAAGAATCATGCCGGGAATCCCCGCCAGACTGCCCGCCATCAAAATCACCAAAAAGATTTCCAGCGGATGAGCATGTACGCTGTTGCCATATATCAACGGCTGGAAAACCACATTGTCCACCAATTGCGTCAGCACCATGACCAAGGTCATGCAAATCAGCAAAGGGAAGAGCTGATGATAAAATTCCATATCCAAGTTCAACACGACTCCTACCGCCAGACCGAAACAAATGCCAATCAACGGTCCGATGTAAGGAATCACATTCAAGATGCCCGCCACCAAACCGATGACCAGGGCATGGTTGAAATTCAGTCCCACGATAGCCAGTCCCAGCGTATTCAACAGCATCACCCCGAACACCTCCAGCAACAAGCCTACAAAATATCGAACTAAAAGTTTCTGTATGGATTCCAGCGCATTGCGAGCCTGTTCCTCGTAACGGGAGGGGACAATTGCCATCACCATATCCGAGAACAGCCGACTGTCTTTCAGAAAAAAGAAAGAAATAAAGGTAATGGAAAACAAAGCCACAAATATGCTGCTCATCGTACCCGCGACAGCCCCGAACCAATTCTTCAACCGGGCAATGTTCAGAATGCCGCTCAACTCATCGGAAAGCCAGTTGTCCAAATCCACCTCCGAGTCCACCAAACCGTAATATTCCAGAAAGTGCCGGGTTTCCTCCACCGGACTTTCCAAACGGTCGACGATGCGGGAGACACTCACATTCTCCAAAGACTCGAATTCTCGGACAGCCAAAGGGATTATCGTACTGAAAACCAGAATAAACAAACACCAGAGAAAAATCACTGCAAGGGTAGCCTTCAAACTGTCCGACAGCTGATACTCCCGGATTTTAATCCTGGACAGCAAATCAACGATAGGTCTACCGATAAAAGAAATGACAGCGGCAACCAATACATAAACAATGATGGTAAAGAAATACCAGGAAAAAAACACGGCAACCGCCAATGCCACAAACCCCAGTAGATATTTAGCAAATGTATTCATTCTTCCTTTGTTTTCCGTTTTTCCGTCAATTCATCTCTTTTATCTTTCAAAAATAATGATTTCTATTCGATTTTGTAAAAACTTTTATACCTTTATTACGTTATTTCAGATAAAATCAAGATTGACAAATATGCTCAGGCGCATCTGGGATTTGTATTATGACGGTTTCCGCCATCTGCCCCGCTGGGGAAAAATAGTCATCGCTATTGTACTGGCAAAGCTATTCATCATGTTTGTCGTGCTAAAACTGTTTTTTATGCCCGACTACCTGAATAGTCGATATACGACTGAACAGGAAAAAAGTAACCACGTACTAAATGAATTAATCACCAAACCTTAATTTATGACTTCCGAACTTTCAACAACCTTGGTAGAATGGTCCAGGTGGCAATTCGCCATGACCGCAATCTATCATTACATGTTCGTGCCCCTCACGCTGGGACTCTCTTTTTTAATGGCCATCATGGAAACCATGTGGGTCAGAACCGGTAAAACGGAATGGCTGAACGCGACCAGATTCTGGATGAAACTATTCGCCGTCAATTTCGCTATCGGCATCGCCACCGGACTGATTCTGGAATTTCAATTCGGTTCCAACTGGTCGAACTACTCCTGGTTCGTCGGGGACATCTTCGGTGCCCCCCTCGCCATAGAAGGACTTTTCGCCTTTTTTATGGAAGCCACTTTCTTTGCCGTTATGTTCTTCGGCTGGAACAAGGTGAGCCGGGGTTTTCACCTCACCTCCACCTGGATGGTATTCCTTGGCTCCAACATTTCAGCGTTATGGATTCTGGTGGCGAACGCCTGGATGCAGAATCCCGTAGGCATGGAGTTCAATCCACTGACCGCCCGGAACGAAATGACCGACTTTTGGTCCGTATTGTTCTCCCCGACTGCCATGAACAAGTTTTTCCACACCGTCACCTCGGCATACACCCTTTCCGCCTGCTTCGTCATCGGGGTTAGCGCCTGGTTTATTCTCAAGAAACGGCACCTGGAGTTTGCCCGGCAAAGTATCCTCCTGGCATCGATATTTGGATTTTTCAGCATCCTGGCAACGATGTTCACCGGAGATACCAGCGCCCAGGACATCACCCGCACCCAGCCGATGAAACTGGCGGCAATGGAGGGATTGAACCAAGGCGGCGAGGGAGCCGCATTCACCCTCATCGGCTTTCCGGCAGAGGATTCCCGGCACCCCTCAGACCGTATGCGCACGGTCAAATAC
>CAMWQQ010000235.1 GCA_947176455.1 uncultured Odoribacter sp.
ACGGATTTGGAAGGCTGTCCGGAGATTCCGGCTTTGGCAAAATATGTCGAATTTGTCGACCGTGCCAGTTGCCTGCAAAAGGACGGAGTTCAGATTTTTACACTGGAACATGCCATGGCGGCTTTGTATGGTTGTGGAATCGACAACTGCTTGATAGAGCTGAATGGTGAGGAGTTTCCTATCCTTGACGGAAGCGCCCGCTGTTATGTCGAGCAGATAGAAAAGACGGGAATAGAGGAGCAGGAGGCGGAACGCCGTTTCTTTACGGTAAGGAAGAAATTGGAGTTTTACAACGAGGAGACCGGTACGCGCATCACGGTGCTGCCCGATGAGGAGTATAACGTGAACGTTCAGGTGTCGTATGACTCTCCTTATCTGGCAATGCAGTATGCCTCCTATGTTTCCCAAACGGCTGATTTCGCCAAAGAGGTGGCTCCTTGCCGGACATTCGTTTTTCTGCGCGAGGTAGAGGCTTTGCTTGCCAATAACTTGATCAAGGGAGGCGATTTGAGCAATGCCATTGTGATTGTCGACCGGAAAATGGATCAGGGGGAAATCGACCGTCTGGCGAAGTTGTTCGGTTATGAGAACATACAGGTCAAGGAAGGTGTGTTGAACAACTTGGAACTGCATTACGACAACGAGCCGGCACGTCACAAGTTGCTGGACGTGATTGGCGATTTGGCATTGTGCGGTCGTTTCATCAAAGGCCGTGTCATTGCAGAGCGTCCGGGACACAAAGCGAATGCTTCCATGGCGAAGGTGCTGTACAAGGAGATTGTGGCAGAAGAGAAGGATGAGGCTTATCCGTGGGATGTAGATTTGGATGCCACTCCTTTGATGGACATCAACAAGATTCGTTCCTTGTTGCCGCATCGTCCGCCGTTCCTTTTGGTAGACAAGGTTTTCAAAGTGACGGAGAATATGGTGGTGGGTATCAAGAATGTGACGATGAATGAGCCGCATTTTGTCGGTCACTTCCCGGAAGAACCCGTGATGCCCGGCGTATTGATTGTGGAAGCGATGTCGCAATGCGGAGGCATCTTGGTGTTGAGCGGAGTGCCCGATCCGGAGAATTATTCTACCTATTTCATGAAAATCGACGGCGTGAAGTTCCGGAACAAGGTGGTACCGGGAGATACCTTGGTGTTCAAATTGATTACGACGGCTCCGATAAAACGGGGTGTCGTGCAGATGAAAGGGTTCGCTTTCGTCGGTAAAAAACTGGTATGTGAGGGAGAATTTATGGCGCAGGTTGCGAAAACCAAAAACTTATAGTTATATTTGCGAACTGAATTTTTCAGACAGACTTAGTATTTATTAAATAATAGACGAATGAAACAACCGTTAGCCTATGTTCATCCGGATGCTCAGGTTGCTGATAATGTGGTGATTGAACCGTTTGTGACGATAGACAAGAATGTGATTATAGAGGAGGGGACGAGAATCGGATCGAATGTAACTATTCTGGAAGGTGCACATATTGGTAAAAATTGCAAGATTTTTCCAGGGGCAGTGATTTCTGCTATACCCCAGGATTTGAAATTCAGAGGAGAAAAGACGACTGTAAGAATTGGAGATAATACAACGATTCGTGAATGTGTCACGGTCAACCGGGGTACTGCGGCAAGGGGAATCACCGAAGTGGGTAGTAACTGTTTGATTATGGCTTATGTTCACGTGGCGCACGACTGCAAGGTGGGTGACAATTGCATTATCGGCAATGCTAGCCAGTTGGCAGGAGAGGTTTTTGTCGATGATTACGCCATTTTCGGAGGAATGACGGCGGTCCACCAGTTTTGTCACATCGGAAAGCATGTCATGATTCAAGGCGGTTCGCTGATTGGCAAGGATGTTCCTCCCTATGTCAAAGCGGGTCGATTGCCTTTGTCTTATGTCGGAATCAATTCCATCGGTCTTCGCCGTCGGGAGTTCTCCAACGAGAAGATCAATGAAATCCAGGATATTTACCGGATACTGTTCCAGTCGGGATTGAACGTTTCGGATGCCATTGAACGGATTGAGGCGGAAATGTCTGCATCCAAGGAACGGGACGAGGTGATTATGTTTATCCGCAACAGCAAGCGGGGTATCATGAAAGGATATACGAGATAAGCCGGAAATTCCGATACGATAAAAAACAGCCATTCGTAAGAGTGGCTGTTTTTTTATGCTATGCGGTGGTTGCTCCTTGGATTTAGTAAGGGTATTTCCGTCCGCTTCCGAAGGCTTTTTTGCTGATTTTGATACAAGCCGGCACTTGTGCCCGTTTGTAGTCGTTCCGGTCGGTCATGTGGATGACTTTGCGGACGACCTCTTCGGGGAATCCCTGGGCAATGATGTTTTCCGGGGAGTGATTCTCTTCGAGGTAGAGCTCCAGAATTGCATCCAGCTGGGCATATTCGGGCAGGGAATCCTGGTCCTTCTGTCCGGGACGCAATTCGGCGGAAGGTGCCTTCGTTAGGGTGTTCTCGGGAATGATTTCCCTGTCTTTGTTGATGTGCCGTGCCAATTTGTAGACATCGGTTTTGTAGACGTCTCCGATGACTCCGAGCGAACCGCACAAATCGCCGTACAGGGTGCCGTACCCGACGGCGGCTTCGCTTTTGTTCGAGGTGTTCAGGGCGATGTAGCCGAATTTGTTGGACATTGCCATGACCAGCATGCCTCGGATACGCGCTTGAAGATTTTCCTCGGCGACGTTGAACGGTTCGTCCTGAAAGACGGGTTGCAACGTGTTCAGGTACTGGTCGTATATCTCTTTTATCGGCAGGATTTCATAAGGCATTCCGATGTTCCGGGCAAGTGCTTCGGCATCCGTGACGGAATGGTCCGTGGAAAACCGGGAGGGCATCAGAAGTCCTTTTACCTGTTGCGCTCCCAAAGCCTCGGCGGCAAGAGCTGCCACGACAGCGGAGTCGATGCCTCCCGACAGTCCCAGGATGGCTTTGGTGAATCCGTGCTTTTCAAAATAATCGCGAATGCCGAAAACGAGGGCTTTGTGCATCAGGGCGGTTTTGTCCTCGGGCGTATGTGGCACTGCTGGGTGGGCACCCATTTTGTTGGTGTCGACGATTTGGAAATCCTCCGCAAATTCGTTCAGCGTGCAAACGGTGTTGCCCTTGAAATTCACCGCCATGGAATTGCCGTCGAACAATACGGAAGTATTGCCACTGCAATGGTTGACGGCGATGATGTTCTTTCCGTATTTTCGGGCAAGGGCGGAAAGGATTTGCCTTTTGTTTTTCTGACTTTCCGTCGTGAAGGGAGTCATGCCCATGAAAACGACGAAATGGTCTGATTGGTCGATAAATTCAGCCTCGTATTCATCAAAGATGATCCGGATGTTCTGGTTTTTGTAACGGATGGCGGTATTGTCCTCCCCGGCGATGAAATAACGGCTTTCGTTGAAAATGTCGTAATCGCTGAGGATGTTTTTGTGTACGCCGTCCACCACTTCCCCGTTTTGGATGAAATAGGCGGAGTTGTACATGATGCCGTTGGTCGCGTCCAGGTTGGGACCTCCGACGATGGCTGCGATGCGGGTGCATTGCAGGGCTATTTT
>CAMWQQ010000236.1 GCA_947176455.1 uncultured Odoribacter sp.
AGGTCAAATATGTGTACCAAGTGGGAGAAAAAGAGTATACGGGGAGTAAGTTTTACCAAGAAAAGAATTGCTATGATTCTGTAGAAATAGAACGTTTTGTAAAACTTTTATGCAGTCATTGAAAATGATCGCTCAGGTAAATTTCATTTATTTGACTATTATCGGAATCTTGTTTGGTTCGTTGCTTGCTTTAGTGCCTTTTAGGAGCTTAAAGTATCGTTATCGTTTCCTTAGGGTTACTTTGTGGTTTATTTTTGTGCTACAAAGCGTGGAAATGCTTGGTTTGTTATTGATTGCCTGTATGAAATGGGGCTTGAAGTATCCGATTTGAACATTGTATTATTTGTAGAATCTCAATAAAAGGGAAACAACATTTGGAATATAAAGTTTTTGTGCCCATTCTGGCTAAAGATGCGTAAAAAAGAGTGATAACGCCTAATCCTCTTCCGTATTTGAAGTTAATTCATTAACTTTGCGAAGTAAAACCTATAAATTCAGAGAGTTTCGTCTCTATTGAAAATATTGTATGGCTTCGTTGCATATAAAGAATTTTGGTCCGATAGTGGATTCTTCAAAGATCAAACTGACTTCGCTAATGGTGCTCATTGGTCGTCAGAGTGCAGGTAAGAGTACTTTTATGAAGGTGCTCTGCTATTGTCGTTGGATAGAGAAGAAAATAATGGTCTCTACCGACGATATACTAAACCAATATACCCACTATAGCCGTTTTGTGAAGGAACTGAAGCAATTCCATCGCTTGAATGATGAGTATTTCATGGAGGATACCGAATTGATGTATGATGGTGACAATATCACCATAGAGTACACGGGTGTGAACGGCAATGCCAAGATTGTACGCAAGAAGTCATTTGCAGAGAAGAGATATAATACGAAACTGAGTTACATCCCTGCAGAGAGGAATCTAATATCAGCTATACAAAACGTAGATAAGACTTATAAAGCTACGGAGAGGGATGTGTTGTTCAACTTCATATACGAATGGGATGAGGCAAAGACTCCTTATACGAGTGAGTATCCCTTTAAATTATCAGCTACTGGTGGTTTCAGCTATGTGAATAAGTCTGGGGCTGATATTTTGGTGGGTGAGGATGGTACGGAAACGCCTGCTTTCTTTGCTTCGAGCGGTATGCAAAGTGTGATGCCTTTGGACGTGATGACCAATTACATCACGGAGCGTGTAGGACAGAATGCATCTCTGTCAATGCATGAATACAACGAGATAGGTAAGACAGACAATGATCATTCGTACAGAAGATTGGAGTATCAGTCGGCTCAATTGTTTATTGAGGAGCCGGAGCAGAATCTTTATCCAGAGTCGCAGAAACTGGTGATGATGAATCTGGTTCGCTCGCTGAAGAAGGCACTGGCGAATGGTTCGGAGCGGAGTATGGCTGTCGTGACGACTCATAGTCCGTATGTAATGTCAGTGGTGAACGTGTTGTTGACCGCTGCCATTGTTTGTGAAAAGGGATTGGAACAGAGCGTTATTGAAAAGGATTGTATTCTTCCTTCAAAGGCTATTTCTGGATACTTTATTGACAAGAATGGCGAGTTTCAGAATATAATGGATAAGGAAGTGCCTATGCTTAGTGGTAACGATCTGGATGGTGTGTCGGATTGGGTGGATGAGAGTATCAGTAAGTTGAATAAGATTCTGTTTGCATAGGGATGAAGGAAGAGAAAAACACATACGGCTCGACTCATGAACTCTTGACAGCAGAAGGCTGCACTCCTGAGCAAACCTTACGGATTCGTGCAAAGGTTTGCGTGAGCGAGAACGGTAAGCGTTATCTGCTGAGCGGTAAGGGAGAATCGGTTGTGTATGCTTTGGACGGCGACATTGTAAAAGAAGGTCGGAGGTGCGACAAACTGGTGCTGGTGAAACGGTCGGCTAAGGGCGTGAATCTTGAGCAATGGACGGAAGCCTTTGTAGAACTGAAGGGGGTGGATACAAACCACGCTATCGACCAGTTGCGCCAGACGTTAAAGAATGCTCTTTTCAAGCATCCATCGAATGACGATATCCGTGCCCGTATTGTGGCGCAATCGTTCCCATCGAACAAGTCAAATCCAACGATGGAGAAAGCGAAACAGGAATTTCGCAAGGATTATAACTGTGATCTCCGTGGCATGAAGACTGGTCAGGAGGATAAACTATAAATCGAGGCTGTAAATAGTTAAAGATAAATTTAATAATTCTCTTATATCCCAAAGCGTTGCAGGAATATTTTTACACCCTTTTACAAAGGTTATACTGTAAGGATGTAATAGTTCCTTTTAATTTACAACTACCTGATTTCTAATAAAGTTGTGGAGCAGCAGGGAATCGAACCCTGGTCCAAACACGGAATCCATATGCTTTCTACATGCTTAGCTTTTTGTTGGTTTTCGACGATGGTACGGAAAAAAGCACCCAAGCCATCGCTTATCCTCTTGAAATTTCGCCTTTCGTCAAAGGTGGACTCAGGCTAACCTTACATTGACTGCACCCCGAGTGCCGGCCGGGATAAGGTGGAACCACCGGCGGGATGTCCCGTCTCCGCTCCTTGAGCAGAGATGAAGCCTCGAATCTTCTAAAGATCAGGCAGCGAGAGCGTAGTTATTTTCGCCAATTAAGATTTTGTGTCCGGGATTTACGGGCCGTTTCACTGCTCCCGACATGCTTACATACCTATTCTTCATGCTGTCAAATCCAGGTCTGCCCCGTGGTATGTGCGACAAAGATAGGAAGAAAACCGATAGGTGTGACGTAATAAGGTAAAAAAAATGTGTCGGAAGTTTATTCCGACACACTTTCTTTTGATCAGAGCAATTTTATTCGCCCTTGATGAAATGGTGGTAACCATTCAGTTTGTTCCAGCCTCCGCGGGTGAAATCGGGTACTTCTACCGGCGCACTGTTGTTCTCGATAGAGATACGGGTCAATTCGCCCATACATGACCATTCTGCTGCGTCGTAAACATCCTGGTCAAGCGGCAAACCGTTGCGCAGACAGTAGATTAAACGGTAGTCCATAATGAAGTCCATACCGCCGTGACCGCCCACTTTTTTTGCCGTTTCTTCCAATTCTTTGTGAATCGGGTGTTTGTATTTTTCCATCAAGGCTTTTTTCACGTTCTCCGGAACAGGTCCGTGAGCGTTCAGATTCTCATGATTGGGCACCTCGTTGGATACGTTGTCCGGACGGAACGTGTAGCTGGATGACGGATATTTGTTGGCAAAGCCTTCGGTTCCGGTCAGTTGATACATCCGGCTGTAAGGTCTCGGAGTCACCACATTGTGTTGCAAGTGAATGGTTTTTCCGTTTTCCGTTTTGATCAAGGTCAGGGAATGGTCGCCGTTCTGGTAGTCGGGAGAATCCTTGCCGGTTACTTTTTTCACGACGGCAGGTCCGTTTACGGCTTTGGTTTGCATGGCTACCAGGTAATTCATTTTGTCTCCCCGGTGGATGTTCAGCAATTGGCAAGCCGGTCCAAGGCCGTGGGTGGCGTAGATGTCGCCTTTGTATTTTTCATTGAAATCCAGACGCCAGTTGCCTTG
>CAMWQQ010000237.1 GCA_947176455.1 uncultured Odoribacter sp.
ATGTGTTGTTGCTGTTGATGAACGGACTGGGGCTTGACAACCGGACCATGGCGCGCATCATGGCTTTGACGCTGGAGACGTTGAAAAAACGGAAAACCCGGTTGAATGCGAAGATGCGGGCGGACTTCCAGAGGGGTGAAGTGGATGCCTGATGCGTCCCAATGTGATGTGGCTGCTGTCTTTGCGTAAGGTGTCTTCCGGGTCGTTCATATAAATTTTTCCCGCAGATTTTCAGATTGCGCCAAAAAGCATTAATTTCGTGGTACGGTTTTTGTCGTTAAAAAGTAGAATCAAATATTTTGGCTATGAAAGGAATATTGTCAATCGTTTTTTTGTTTTTCTGTTTTTCCGCATTTTCCCAGGCTGATATTCAGTTTGAGCACCGGGCGCATGATTTCGGAACCATCAAGGAGGTAGACGGGGCTGTGGCGTATGATTTTGAGTTTGTCAACCGGGGAAGCGCTCCGATTCTGATTAAAAACGTGGAATCTTCTTGCGGATGTACTTCTCCCGAATGGACCAAACAGCCGGTATTGCCGGGCAAGAAAGGGTTTGTCAAGGCGACTTTCAATCCGAAAGACCGTCCCGGTTTCTTCGATAAGACCATTACCGTTTATTCCAATGCGCGCACGCCGGTCGTTGAGTTGAAAATCAGGGGTACCGTGGAGGGCAAGACTCGTACCGTGTTGGATGATTATCCCTATGAATTGTCTTCGGGGTTGCGTTTGCCCATTGAGGAAATCTCGTTGATGAAAGCCCGCAAGGGAGAAACGAAGACGGGTTCCATCGGGGTGTTCAACAATGCCGGCAAGCAGGTGGCTGTCAGCTTCCCCGCTCTGCCGTCGCACATCCGGATGACATTGGAACCGCAACAGCTTGCCAATAAGGCGCAAGGCGTCCTGAAGGCGTCCTACAATACGGCTGTTCACGGCGAATACGGCTTGAACCGGGAGAAGGTGACGATGGTGGTGGACGGAAAAAAATACGAGTTGCCGGTATCCGTGTACATCGAAGAAAATTTCACGGGAGTAGACCCGGCTACGGCACCTGTTGCCGATGCGGATAAGAAATATTACAATTTCGGCAAAACGGCGTCCGACCAGCCGGCGACTTTCACCTATCAGTTGAAAAACACGGGCAAAAGTCCCTTGAAAATACGTCGCATTTACACCAACGACGAGCGGGTGGTTGCCGAGGTGAACAAGAAAGAACTGCAACCGGGAGAAACGACCCCTGTCGAGGTGAAGACCGTTGCCGGTGCGGAGAAAGGCAAAGTGACCGCCGTAGTCAGCGTCATCTCCAATAGCCCTGCCGTTTCGGAACTGAAACTCCGCTTTTACGGGGAGATTCAATAGTGGTTGGATAAAAACTGCCCCTTCTCGTTACTTTATGAGAAGGGGCAAAAGTTTTTTTATTCTATTTTCGTATGGTAAATTTAAGGGGGCGACCTATGAGCGAGAAAAAATATCCCATCGGCATTCAGAATTTTGAAAAAATCCGCACGGGCGGGTATGTGTATGTGGACAAGACGGCGTGGATTTATAAGTTGGTGAATACCGGAAGTTATTATTTTCTGAGTCGCCCGCGTCGTTTCGGGAAAAGTTTGTTAATCTCCACCTTGGAAGCCTATTTGCAGGGCAAACGGGAACTGTTCGAGGGGTTAGCCATTGAGAAATTGGAGACGAAGTGGACAAAACACCCGATACTGCATCTGGATTTGAACACCGAGAAATACGACACGCCGGAGGCATTGGAGGGTGTCTTGAATGCAGCTCTGTGCGAATGGGAAAAGTTGTACGGAGCAGAGGACTACGAGACGACGCTGGCCGCCCGCTTTCAGGGCATTATCCAGCGCGCTTGCGAACGGACCGGGGAGCGGGTAGCGATATTGGTGGACGAATACGACAAACCGATGCTACAGGCCATTGGGCGACCCGACTTGCAGGAAGCTTACCGCAACACGTTGAAGTCTTTTTACGGAGCCTTGAAATCCAAGGACGGTTACATCAAATTCGCGATGCTGACAGGCGTAACGAAGTTCGGAAAAGTAAGCGTATTCAGCGACCTCAACAATTTGCAGGATATATCCATGTGGGACCGTTACGTTGCTATTTGTGGCATCAGCGAAGAAGAACTTTTGCGCGACTTTCCCGAAGATATACAGGGGGTGGCGGATGCGCACAGAATGACGTATGACGAGACGTTGGCAAAGTTGCGGGAGAATTACAACGGTTATCATTTTTGCGAGGACTGCATCGGAGTATATAATCCGTTCAGTTTGCTCAATACCTTTGCTCAGCGCCGTTTCCGCAGTTATTGGTTTGAGACGGGTACGCCGACGTATCTGGTGGAACTGCTGAAGATGCACCATTATAGCCTGAATGAAATGGCATGTCAGGAAACGACGGCGGATGTGTTGAACAGTGTGGATTCGACTTCCACGAATCCGATTCCGGTCATCTACCAGAGTGGCTATCTCACGATAAAAGGATATGATGAACGCTTCGGTATGTATAGACTGGGATTTCCGAATCGGGAAGTGGAAGAGGGCTTTGTGAAATTCCTGATGCCTTTCTACACAAACCTCACGGCGCCGGAGACGGGTTTTGAAATACAGCAGTTCGTCCGTGACGTGGAGGCAGGGAATATCGATGCTTTCTTGTCTCGTTTGCAAAGTCTGTTGGCGGATACCTCCTACGAACAGATAAAACGCGACCAGGAAGTACACTATCAGAATGTGCTGTTTATCGTCACCAAATTGATGGGCTTTTACGTCAAGGCGGAATACCACACGAGCAACGGTCGCATTGATTTGGTGTTGCAGACGGACAAATACATTTATGTTATGGAATTCAAGCTGGACGGTACGGCGGAAGAAGCCCTGCAGCAAATACACGACAAGCAGTATGCCCAGCCCTTTGCATCGGATAGCCGTGAGGTGTTTAAAATCGGCGTGAATTTTTCCTCTGAAACCCGCAATATCGAACGGTGGATAACGGAGTAAATTTTAAATGATAAAGAAATGAGAAAACATATACCTAATCTGATTACGTGCTTGAATGTCACTTCCGGTGCGTTTGCCATTTTTCTGGCGATGTACGGTTATTTGCCGGAGGCCGCCTGCTTGGTGCTTCTTGCCATGGTTTTTGATTTTTTCGACGGACTGGTAGCCCGGCTGTTGCACGTGAAATCGGAATTGGGCAAGGAGTTGGACTCCTTGGCGGACGTGGTCAGTTTTGGGGTCGCTCCGGCGGTTCTGGCGCATTTCCTGATGCTGGAGGTGCTTCCGGAGGGGGCTATCCAGCACTTTTCGGAGTTGCCCTTGGGAATGCAAGTCATGCTGTTCTGTCCGTTGCTGATTCCTGCTTTTTCGGCTTACCGCCTGGCAAAATTCAACCTGGATACCCGGCAGGTCTCTTCTTTTATCGGTATGCCCACCCCTGCGAATGCCCTGTTCTGGGTGACGCTGGTGTTCGGGTCGGTTTATACGCCGGAATTGTACGGGCGATTGTTCGGTAACGTGTATACCTTGGGAGTGAGCGCCTTGATAT
>CAMWQQ010000238.1 GCA_947176455.1 uncultured Odoribacter sp.
GTCTAAGCGACAGTTCCCTCTCCTGAACCGGGCGACCTACCGCAGCATGATGGAGTACGCAGTGCTAACGGACTGAAGCAAACGGCATACGAAATGATGCTGCGGTGATGAAGTGGAGGGTGTCGGATTAAAAAAAAGGTTGTATTATGCAATATGAAATATTTACGGTTCCTGTTGTGGAGAGCGGAGAGATGATGGAACGAATGAATCGTTTTTTACGTGGGCATAAGGTGGTGCAAGTGGACAAAGAATTGGTTGTGTTGGGTGATTGTGCCTATTGGTCGTTTTGTGTGAATTATCTGGAAGTGGTATCTTCTGTGGCGCTAGCAGGAGAAAGACGAGAAAAGGTGGATTATAAAAACGTATTGAGCGAGGAGCATTTCAAAGTGTTTTCTCAATTACGAATGTACCGCAAGCGTATAGCGGAGCAAGATGCTGTACCTGCTTACGCTGTGTTTACAGATGCGGAATTGGCGATGTTGTCGCAGTTGGAAGATTTGACTGCACAGGCAATGTTGAATGTCAGCGGAATTGGGAAAAAACGAGTGGAGAAATATGGGGCGTTATTGATAGAAATGTCCCAGCAGGAGGAACAAACGGAGCAGAAATAGGCATGAAGCGGGCGGGGTATTTGATAGAGCGCATTGCAGATACGGATAATTTGTTTTATGCGTATTATAAGGCGATGAGAGGAAAACGGATGAAGGAGGAGGCACGTTGCTTTTCAGATTCGTTGGAAAAACAAATTGTCCATTTGAGAGCGACTATCCTTTCGGGAGAAGTGAGGGTCGGTGATTATACTTATTTTCAAATACATGATCCAAAGTTGCGAACAATATGTGCGGCGGCATTCCCTGAACGAGTCTTGCATCATGCAATTATGAACGTGTGTCATCCTTATTTTGAGCGTCAGTTGGTAGAAATGACTTATGCCACTCGTCCCGGAAAAGGAATTTATCAGGCGATAGAGCGGGCAAGAAGAGGATTGCGGAGGTACGGTTATGTGGCGAAGTTCGATTTTCGCAAGTATTTCGATTCGATAGACCATGAAATATTGAAGGAAAAATTGAGACGATTGTTTAAAGACGGACAGCTATTGGTATTATTGGATCGTATTATTGACAGTTATAATCGTTCGGAGCAGAAAGGTGTGCCAATCGGAAATCTGACGAGCCAGTATTTTGCCAATTATTATTTGTCGGGGTTCGATCATTATGTGAAAGAGGTTTTGAGGATAGGAGAGTATGTGCGGTATATGGACGATTTTTTGGTATTTGCTTCTACGCAGGAGGAATTGGATTGGTATGTTGAAAAAATACGGAGTTATACTTCTGCGAAGCTGGCATTGACGCTGAAACCTGTGATTTGTCTTTCTTCAGGTGTTGGCGTTCCTTTTTTGGGATACACGCTTTATCCGCATAAGGTGTTGCTGAACGGTCGTAGCAAGCGGCGGTTGAAACAGAAGATGTATGAATACGACTTAATGCGAGAGAGCGGGGAATGGGGTGAACAGAGTTATATGGAACATATTACACCTTTGCTTGCTTTTGCCGGTTACGGTTATACGAAATCGCTCCGGCGTAGCCTAGTGGGGTGAACGGCAACGGACATAAAGGCTCTAACCGCGTGAATCGTGGCGGTAGCTGGAACAACAATGCGAGGAACTGTCGGGTGTCGAATCGGAACAACAATACTCCGAGCAATCGGAACAACAATCTCGGCTTCCGCGTGGTGTGTCTTCCTTAGCTTAATACAGGAGATGGATGTCTGCGTAATAAACCGTCCGTTGTCGTGTTCGTTCAGAAATGGACGAACGAAGATGAGCGGTCGCTGACCGCCTTGAACGCAGGTGCCGGTAGCGAGGCGGATGCCTTGTCGAGGGTTCCTGCGCTTTTTTTGTCTTTAGTGCTGGACAAAATACAGACTTTTAATGGAGTTGGAGGCTTCGTTGAAGGTCTTGTTGTGTTTGGTGTGGTGGGTATGTTCTTGTGCCGAGGCGTTTATTTTTTCTTGAACAAGTTTTGCAAGCCTTGGAGGACGTTGCCTTTCAGTTCTTTTTCCGCTTCTTTGGTTACGGCTTTGATTGCCTTGGACAAGTCGGGCTTGATGACCGGATTGGTCAGCGTTCCGCCTATTTTTGCATCCAAATCGAGCGATTGGAGGTTGTTTGACCCCGGAATGGATTTCAGCAGGTTGTTGATGTCTTTTCCGAAATATTTGCGGTTGACCGTCATGGAAAGCGTATAGTCCAGGTCGCCATTGACGCTTTGGTTTCCATAAATGGTTACCGGGTTGCCGGCGAATGAGGTTTTAAAGGGCTCCACGGTGATGTTCCCGTTGTCTAGTTTGAAATTGATTTTCAGATGACTGATGCTTAGGCGGTTGAGTTCGTCGTTTTTCAATACGCTTGCCAACTGGTTCATTGCCGGGTTGTCTTTCAGCAATATGCCTTTCGATTCCAGAAAACCGCCACCGTTGGCGGTGGTCATTACTGGACTCATTGTTTTGTCCAAGGTAGAGGCAAATTTCATGGAAGCGGAAACTTTGCCTTCGCAATTCATGGCGACAGGAATGCTCTTTTTTATGAACGTAAAGGCATGATAGGCTTGGTTGATGTCGAAATCGGTGATTTTCAGGTTGAAATCCACTTTGGGAGTCTTGGGATTTGCCGTATTGTACTGCCCGTTTACAACCATATTGCCGTTCAGCAGGTCCATGCTCAGTTTGGTCAGGTCGGCAACGGCGTGTGCGAGACTGATATGTCCCTCGGTGTTTTTGATGACCAATCGGTCGAACAGCATCGTATGGATGTGGGTGGAAAATTGGATGTCTATGTTTTGGGGAATCTCCAAAGCGCCTTCTGCCGCACTGGGAGCTGTCGTGATGCTGTCGCGTTGGGGCAGGGTATCCGCTTGTGCGGACCGCATTTGAGCGACAATGAATTCATTCAGATTGATTTGATTGGAAGTCAGGGAGAAATTGCCTTTCAAGGTTTCGTTCCTGAAAATGTAGGGCAAATAATTGGACAGTTTACCCTGAAGCAGAAAATCGGAAGAGAATATGTTTGTCTGTAATTGGCTAAGGCTTAAATAAGCAGGGGAAACGGTGATGTTTCCTTTCGGAATGGAGATGCCTTCCGGGAAATCAGCGGTTACCAACAGGATGTCGTTGAGTTGGATGTTTCCTTTGGCGATAAACTTTTCAAATTGCTCCTTTTCGATGTATTCGTATTTGCCGTTGAAGGATAGGTCGGTGTTGACGGTTCCTTGTAGGGTGATGTTTTCCAGGGGCAGGGCTTTCTTCAGGTTGGCGAAGTTGATGATGCCATTGGCTCCGCCGTTCAATAGGGGAGCGTTGGGATTCAGGATGTTCAGGTACATGCTGAATGGATTGCCGGCAATGTCGAAGCTTAATTTTTTCAGGCGGATGTAGGTGGAATCCGTCGGACCGCCCGGATTGCCGATATTCAGGTCCAGGTTGATTTTCCGGATGGCTTCCGGCAGTTCCGGATACTGGACGGAAGCGTCGTTTACCTGCAATTGAGC
>CAMWQQ010000239.1 GCA_947176455.1 uncultured Odoribacter sp.
TCAGTTCAGTTCCGCCAGTTCGACCGGAATGTTTACCTCCAGGCGGGAGTGTTCCCAATCGATATCGGAAATATAAGTTTCGGAAAGTGGCAAAAGGATTTCTTTGCCGAAAATGGCAAGCGTCAGGACGACATTGCCGGAATAGTCCGCTACATCGGACACTTCGCCGACAGCACCGGACACGAGGTCTTTCACTTCAAAGCCCGTCAGAGCAAAAACATCGAAGTCCTGCTCCTCCGTTTCATCTTCTCCAAGCATCGCCCGCTCCATCCACACCTCGGCACCCACCAAACGCTCGGCATCCTCCAGGGAGTCCACGTAATCGAATTTGACGATACAGGAAGCGTGGTTGCGAAAAGTAATGCCTCCGTCGGCAATAAAAAAAGGAACCGGTGCTCCTTCCAACAAAAGGAACACCGGTTTATCCGCATATTGTTCGAGCAGACTGCCGTCGGCGGTAATAATGACAGCCCCTTGGAGGCCGTGGGTCTTACTGACTTCGCCGATTTGAATGCAATCTTCCCGCGTAACCATTGCCCGAGCTTTATTCAGCAGCAGGAGCTTCTGTTTCGGTAGCGACTTCAGCAGCAGGTTCTGCAACCTCTTCTGCCGGAGCGGCAGCCGCTTCCTCTTCTGCTTTCTTAGCAGCCTCAGCAGCAGCCAATTCAGCTTTTTTCTTGGCAATTACCTCTTCTTTGGCAGCGCGTACTTTCGCTTCTGCTTCCAAACGAGCCTTGGCGGCAACGTTACCTTCCTGTGCCAATTTCTGAATCTTAGCCTGAATCTTCGCATTCTTCTCTTTCAACCAAGCCTCGAATTTGGCTTCAGCGGCAGCTTCATCAAAAGCACCCTTTTTCACGCCTTCCAGCAAGTGTTTTTTCAACAATACACCTTTGTATGACAAGATTCTTGAAGCGGTATCCGTGGGCTGTGCGCCTACCTGCAACCAATACAATGCTCTGTCAAACTTCAGTTCGATAGTAGCCGGATTCGTGTTCGGGTCATAAGTACCGATTTTCTCGATGTACCGACCGTCACGCGGTGCTCTACTATCTGCTACCACTACATGGTAGAATGGACGACCCTTGCGTCCGTGTCTCGCTAATCTGATTTTCGTAGCCATTTTTTGCTATTTAAAAAATTAAACTTTCCCATTCTCGATGGGCGCGACAAAGATAAGGCAAAAAGAAGAAAGTAAAAACAAAAACAGGCACAAAATACATTTAGTCAAAGTCCGGTTCCTGTACTTTCCCATCACTTTCTCGGAAGAAGTCAGATAGACCTGCAAAAAACAAACATATTCCTTCCGTTTACTCCCACAACATTACGAAAACCCGACCACAACGGTTGCAACAACCTATACTGACAGTCCTGTCGGATATAAGTCATATTCACATATTTGTACATTGCAGATTTATCCTAACGATTCAGAATGTAAAAAAACTTAAAAAATGATTCTTTTTGACCAAAAATCCTTTTCTTTGTCCCCGTATTTAATATATAATAAAACAACTATGAAAAAGATTTACTTATTGCTTGCTCTGTTTATGGGCGTATGTGCATTCTCCGCGTGTTCAGATGATGATAAAGAGGATGAAAAGGATGATGAAAAGACCTACTCGTTGGTCGGCACATGGGATTTAATACATGATTGGTGGGAAGATTCAAAGGGAAAAATTAGTGATAACACCTATTTTGAAGCCGGACTGAATATTTATATCTTTGAAACCGATGGAAAAGGAACGGCCATTTACATGGTAAACGGCATTCGTGAAGAATTTACCTTTACATACACTTATGAGAACAAGATATTAACAGTCGTTTACGAGGAGGTAGAAGAAGGGACAGGCAAAGGAATTTACAACGTGACGATTAAAAACAATATCATGAAGTTGAAAACAACGGAAGTGGATGAATCCAAAATGTACGAATGCCTTGAACTTAAAAAAATAAAATAAGCCCTCAATGAACTGCACCCCAAAAGTTAGACACAAAACCTTTGGGGTGCAGTTCACAATATCCACGCTTTTTTTATTTTAACCACTTCTTCAGGATATTGGGAAGACACATAATCAACAGGATGAAAAAAATAATTTATTTCGGGATGGCATTGGTGCTGTTTTGCTCTTGCCATAATGATGACGATGAGCAAAACGTATTTCTTACCAAAGCTACAGTAAAGGGTGCAACTACGATTTTCTGTTCCTCAGGGAGCGCCACCAAAGCAGGAGATGACAACTCCGACCGTTTTATGACTATCGGCGAGGATGGAAAAATCCGACCTATCCGTTTTATTAACAATTTGGGGGATACCGTGGATATGAAGATTTCCGCTATTACGGAATTGGATGACACATATTTATGGTTTAGTGGATGGTTCCCTTTGAGCAATAAAACCTACGAAACTATACTGGTAAATAAAAAGACAGAGCGTATTTACGCTGTTGATGACTATCGGGAGCAACCAGAATCTGATATGATATATTCCGACAATAAAGGAAATATTTATTTTCATTTTTACAATGTCCCTTTTAAATTAGATATTTCTGATCCTGATAATCTAATGATCGAGCAATATCTACCCGACGAACAAATGGATGGTCGGTGCAGTTTCGCAGTTTCTCCCAATGGATTGCTTGCCTATGGTGGATATAATAATTGTGAAAAGATAAAATGTCCTGGTGGACGAATTTATAGGTTGGACGAATTTTTATACCAAGAAATAGAGTTGGGAAGTTTGGCTATTGATAAACCAAATGATGATTATTTCATTGTTGTGAACGATCTTTACATTATTGGTGAGACTTTCTATTTAGATGTCTATTGTCAGTCACAGAAAAATTTGGAAATAAAGGCATCCTTTTTCGTCCGTTTGGAACTGAAAGGTGACAACGAGCTGAAAATAATTTACCTCCCCGGTCTGTCGGAGCATAGCATTATAAGAGTAGGATATAATCCGGTGAGACATACATACGAAGTGAGGAAATTTAGCGAAGGAGTTGTCCCTGATTACATTTGGGATTATGATCCAGTAACCGATGTATGCACTCAGACGAATTACATTTTTACAGAATATTATGCAAATCTTGGGCAAAGCAAAATTGCCACATGGCAAAAACCCTATGATAATCGCGAAGTTAACTATTTTGCTTACAATCTATCAGATCATTCTAAGATGTGCGAAGTGAACTTGAAAGATTATGGTGTGGATGAAGTGTATAAAACAGTTGTCAGTCCGAAACAAACGGGTATGACATTTACCGGTTTCCGTTATCTGGACGGCAAGAACCTCGTCGGTAAAGTGACTGAAGAAGGAGAAGTTATCATCAACGAGGATACCAAATCGGACAGCAAAATCACGACTTTGATTCTATTGAATTAAAGTCTGATATCATACTAGAAATTACTCACCCACAAACTATTGGACTTCACAAATCTCATAGTTTGTGGGGTTCCGTGAATCAGCTCAGTTTTTCAAACAACCGATAGGAATGACTTTTACACCGTCTTCGCGGGTGTAAGCCAATTCGCCGCCAG
>CAMWQQ010000240.1 GCA_947176455.1 uncultured Odoribacter sp.
AAAAGCGAGCAAGGCGCATACCGCCACTGCTCGCCACATTCCTTTAACACGTATCTTTCTACGATTCAACATACCGCCGAAAAGACAGGAAAGTTCAATTGAACCCAAGGCGATGTTCAGCCTGCTCAAGGAATGCGGCAGGTTCAGACGACTGCGTCTGAGAGGGCTGACCGGAGCGAAAATCAAGTTCGGTCTGAAGGCACCTGCCCATAACCTGAGGAAACTTGCCCTAGCACGGGCGAAACTCTCTTTTTTGCTCATTTTTTTATCTCACAAAAACGCATATCAGCTTTATCCGGACGGCCTATCTGCCTATTGCATGAAAAATGACCGTTTGAAAACGAAGGCGGCTTGAAGCTTCGTTTTTTGATATAAAAAAGGAACTGCCTAACTGTAGTTGTTAGATAGTCTCCCTCTTTTTTATGGGGCTTATTCGAACTCCAGTTTTAATTCGTCGAGTTGCAGGACGCTACCATCTCCTCCTGTAAAATAGTCCCCGTATTTGCTGGCAGAGAAAACAACTACGATATAGGTGGGTTTTCTGTTTGTGGCCCGATATTCCAGTTCGAGGTTAAATTCTTGCCAGGAGGTAATGTTTTCGGCGGAGTAATATTCCGCATAAGCAATAACAGAGGGATCCTTGGGATTAAACAGATTGCGGACGCTGGGTTTGGTGCGTATCTCAACAGGCTCCTTGGAATCAATCAGGGCGATATACATAGCGCATGTATCCGGTTGCCCTTTCAGGGCGGAAAGATCCGGATTATTGGAAGAGGTGTGGCTGATGGGAGCGGATTTGTATTTATACATGCCTTTCAGACGGAGCGGACGGGAGGTATAGGAACGTCCGAAATTAAGGATACCGTTTGTCCCGTCGGTTTTTACGTATTCTCCGGCAAACATATTGCCGGCAGCCAGCTTGCCCAGCGAACCTATTCCCACGAATTTGGTCGACAGGTAAGCCGATTGTCCCGAAGCTCCGGGGGCTACATCGGAACTGGGCATGGTATTGCTCTCGCCCATGGTTGTGGCACCTTTATTGCCTGTATCCCAGAATGAAGAAGCGCCTTGTCCCCAGGGATACCAGAGTTTGCTGTTTTTCTCGTCGGTACTCCAGTTGTCGAAGCTTGCATTTTCCAGCGGGGTGGCGGATTCTGTCGTAAATGGCAATTCCGTTCCGTAGCTGCTACCGGAATAGGCCCTGCATACATAGGATTGTTCGGGTTCCAGTCCTGTGACTTTGGCAGAAAAATTTCCGCCCTCGTGTGAAATCAGAGACGGATCCACTTTAGTCCAGTTTGTCTCCGAAGCCTTTTTGTATTCGAAGCCGTTATCGGCACCGGATTGTCCAAATCCCTTGAAAAAGGCGATGGAGGCAAATGCGTCGGCTGATTCGGTTGTCACGACTTCCTGGGTCTGCATGACGATAACTTTCCAGGTTTCGGTTATATTTCGATATGTAACGGTAAATATCTGGGGTGTTGTGAAATTTGTCACCGTAGACGGATCAGGAGATATTTTGCTGTTGGAAGGGCCCAACTGAATCTCTTCGATTGTAATATTTCGTGGGGATACGTTTTCCGGTACAAAAGCGAGTACACTTCGTTCGGTAATATCGATTCTGCTTTGTCCAATCTGGTCTTTTACGATGAACTTCCGTTCGATGAGCTGTTCCGCTTTCACTTGCCAGGTGTACTCCTGATAAGTGGATAACACGAAAGTAAGCTGAGAGCTTAAATCCAGGTACTCTCCGGGAGCGGGATTGATGCTTGTGCAGTCTGTCAGCTGGTAGGAAAGTAGTTTTACGTGTGTCAGGTCTACGGTGTCCAGCAGGTGCACGGTCAGTGTCAGATTATCCGTGTTGATTTCCGGATTCTCTTTCTGGCCTTCTACGTTAAAAGATTTGAATCCTCCGAAGATAGTCGGGTAGGGAATATCGTTTTTTATGCAGGAAGCCCCTAAAAAACAGATTGAGAAATAAACAAGTAAACGTTTCATCCGCTTCTAAAATTATAATAATTTATATACAAACAGCCAAGCCCAGGTTTAAACTGAGAATATTCAGCCTGAAATTGGCCAGCCCCGTCGTCCGGGAGCCTTTGCTCTCGTTATTGGTGATTTGGGAAATCTTGCGGTAACGCAATCCTCCGACTTCGAACGAAAACTCAAGCATGACCGAATTGGTGATAAATCCGCATATTCCGGGACGGATACCCAATTGTATTTCATGCTTTGTCTGGGCGGTATGGTTCGAATCGCCGACCGACAACTCCCCTTTGCCGTATCCGTAGGTGAGATGGGTTTCGTTGAAAACTCCGATACGGGGATGCAAGCCCACATAGTTCCGGATAAATGCCGCACATTGATACATTTCGTCTTTAATGGCAGCATTGTCTAACGTAAAACTCATGTCGTCTTCAATGGAGATGCTCAATTCCTTAATATCGAACCGGGTATTTTTATAGGCAAACCGTCCGCCAACAGCCAGATTGTCCTGAAAATACCAGCAGAAAAACGGACTGACCCGGAACGAATAGGCTTGTCCTTTCCAATCTTCGATAATCAGAAAATCATAGGCATCCTCGCTTTCTTCGTAATAAGAAACAGAAAAGCCGGCCTGCCAGGTTTTCGCGGGAACGAAAAGAGAATTGACGATACCCCGGTTCATGCGTTGGGGAGGCATATTTACCGGGATTTTTATACCGAAAATTTTCAATCTCTTCGTGGCTTCTTTAGGAGAGGATATGTGGCTGGTGTCTCTTCTCCAATAATCGGAATTGTGTATGGTATCGGACACGACGGGGGAAAAACTGTCGGGAGCTGCCTGTACGGAAAAGCAGCCTGCCGTGAAAAATAGAATCAATAATTGTCGTATCCCGTGTTTCACCCCGTTCTGATTATAGATAAAAAGAGAGTCCCAGACTCAGAGCCAAAAGATTGATTTTGAAGTTGGCGGAAGTGGTTTGTCTAGAGCCTACCACCACCTGATCGGTCACCTGATTAATGGATTTGACATTAAACCCGAGCACGCCCACAGTCACCTCAACCGCAGTATAGTCATTGACAAAAGCAATGATGCCGGGCGCCATGCCCAATCCGAAATCAAAAGACGACTCGTAAGTCCCCGTAAGTGATTCTCCGCTTCCGGAAATGACTTTGCTTTGTGTCCCGCCGAATTTCAGCTGGACTTCGTTAAAAAGCCCGAAACGCTTGCTTTCTCCCAAGTTCAGATAAGCCCGGAATAATCCGGTGGCGTAATAGCCGTGCTTCAGCGTATAAATGTCGCTCAGGCTGAAACTCAGGTCATCGTCGATGCTGATATCCAGATTGTCTATTTTTAAAAGAGAGCGGGTATATTCGAACTTGCCTCCGCCAGCTAAATTGTCCTTGAAACAGTAAAGCAGAAACGGGCTGACGCTGAAATTATAACCTTCTCCGTTCCAGCCCTCAATCACAATGAACTTGTAATTGTCGTTCGAATGTTGCGAATAAGAAATGTTACAGCCTGTAATCCATTGACTTT